>CAZRSM010000277.1:0-15130 GCA_964602755.1 uncultured Planctomycetales bacterium | reverse complement strand
GCGCCGTTTGTGGGTGAGCTGCGCGGTACGGGGTCCCAATTCGTGTTCAACGTGATGCGGTTCGCACCCGGTCGCGTGGAATGGTCACCCGACCCGGCTTCGGTGCGTTTCGAGCGGCAGGAGCGCAGTATCGTCGTACTGGCCTACCGGGGCACACGCAGCGATATCAAGAACGAAGAAGAGTTCGCCGCCTACGACGGCCGCTTTCTCGAACTGCTCGGGGCCTATATCGAGGCCCTGCGCCGGCGGCTCGGCCCGCCTTCCAGCCACGAGAGCATCTTCATCTACGATCGACACGGGCGGCGGGAAACGCTCGAGGTCTATCGCTTCACGGCCCCAGGGCCGGCCTCGGCCCCCGCGGCCGCGGCGGGGTAGACGCGACCTGCCCAGCGCGGTGCGTCGCCGTCGGCGGATTATGCGCGGCGCGAACCGGCGAGCGGCGCGACCGCGGGACCATGCAAAAAGCCCGCCGCACGAAGCGACGGGCTTTGGGTAAATCAAGAAACAGTGGACGAGCCGGGCGGCGGGTTGCCCCGCGCGCCGCCGAACACGAGGTTCGGCCGAGGGTGTGCTGACATCTTCGCGACGACACGAGGCCGTCACGATCTAGATATCCTCTAGAAAGGAGGTGATCCAGCCGCAGGTTTCCCTACGGCTACCTTGTTACGACTTAGTCCCAGTCGCCGGTCTTACCGTCGGCCGCCGCCTCCTTACGGTTAGCTAAGCGGACTTCGGGTACTACCAACTTCCATGACTTGACGGGCGGTGTGTACAAGGCTCAGGAACACATTCACCGCGTCGTAGCTGATACGCGATTACTAGCGATTCCGGCTTCATGCAGGCGAATTGCAGCCTGCAATCCGAACTGGGGCTGGTTTTTTGGGATTTGCTCCACCTCGCGGTATTGCTTCCCTTTGTACCAGCCATTGTAGCACGTGTGCATCCCCAGGCATAAGGGCCACGATGACTTGACGTCGTCCCCACCTTCCTCCGGCTTAACGCCGGCAGTCTCGCCAGAGTCCCCGCCATGACGCGCTGGTAACTGACGACAGGGGTTTCGCTCGTTAAGGGACTTAACCCGACACTTCACAGCACGAGCTGACGACAGCCGTGCAACACCTGTGCAAGTTTCACCCCGAAGGGCAGCGCTCCGAGTTATCCCCGGATTGCATCCAAGCATGTCAAACCTGGGTAAGGTTCTTCGCGTTGCTTCGAATTAAGCCACATGCTCCACCGCTTGTGTGAGCCCCCGTCAATTCCTTTGAGTTTTAGCCTTGCGGCCGTACTCCCCAGGCGGCACACTTAGCACTTTTGCTTCGGCGGCGACGCCGTCAGAGACTCCGCCACCTAGTGTGCATCGTTTACGGCGTGGACTACCAGGGTATCTAATCCTGTTTGCTCCCCACGCTTTCGGGTCTCAGCGCCAGAATCGGCCCAGTGTCCCGCTTTCGCTTCTGGCGTTCCTCCAGATATCTACGCATTTCACCGCTCCACCTGGAGTTCCAGACACCCCTACCGACCTCAAGCCCGGCAGTTTGCCCCGCAGTTCCACGGTTGAGCCGTGGGATTTCACGGAACACTTGCCGGGCCGCCTACACCCGCTTTAAGCCCAATAATTCCGAACAACGCTTGCCTCCTCTGTCTTACCGCGGCTGCTGGCACAGAGTTAGCCGAGGCTTCCTCTGGGTCTGCTCAACTCGGAAGGCTATTCACCCTCCTCGCTTGCTAGACCCTGACAGCAGTTTACACCCCGAAGGGCTTCCTCCTGCACGCGGCATTGCTGGGTCAGGCTTGCGCCCATTGCCCAATATTCGTTACTGCAGCCACCCGTAGGTGTCCGGGCAGTGTCTCAGTCCCGATGAGGCGGGCCACGCTCTCACGCCCGCTACCCGTCGCAGCCTTGGTAGGCCGTTACCCCACCAACAAGCTGATAGGACATGGGCCGCTCCCAGACCGGCAGGCCCGAAGGTCCCCACCTTTGATCCCCAAATCATGCGATCCGGGGATGTCATCAGGTATTAGCAGCACTTTCGCCGAAGGGGCTTGCGCCCGCTGTTATCCCTGTGTCCGGGGTACGTTACCCATGCATTACGCTCCCTTCCGCCACTAACCGTCCAATGCAAGCATGGGACGGTCCGTACGACTTGCATGTCTTAGCCATGCCGCCAGCGTTCGTTCTGAGCCAGGATCAAACTCTTCAGTTTGAACTATTGCCTACGGCCTTGCGGCCGTTCGGCGTCCTGACTGGAGCTCAAGCACTCACGTCTGCATCGAGAGTGTCGAGCGCCCCGCCTCGCGGCGGGAACACACCTTGAGCGACCCTCGCGGGCCACTCTGCGACTCGACCGGCAATGTGCAGATCCCGACCGAGCCGTCACACTCTCGCGGCTTTCGTTACGTCCACCGTTTACTTGTCAGAGACCTTGTCCCCGACCCTTGGTCGAGGGTCCAGCAATATAACGCGCCGACAGATTCATGCAAGAGCCCCCGATAAGATTTTTCGACCTATTTGCCCCATGGCCCAAGTCCCCGCCCCGAAACCGCGCACGGCACCGCCCCCGCCCCTTGCCTCCAGACCTCCACGCTGGGCGGGACACTTCCCACACGCAAGACTGACAAGCGACGCCACCAAAACGCGGCGTGTTCGCGCAACGTGTTGTGCGACAGTGGTTTACGCCGGGCGGCGGCCGGCCGCCCGCTCACCAGCCCGGGAGAACGACGACCATGAACCCACGTACCACCACCCGAAAAACCGCCCCCCTGGCCCTCGCCGGCCTGCTCACGCTGTTGCTCGCCGGCTGCCCGGTCGATTTCGGCCCCGGCGACAAACCCCTGACAAAGCCCCGGCTGATTCCCTTCAACTCCCGCGTCGAGCTGCTCCAGTACTTCCAGCAGCAGGTCATGCAACGCACCAACGCCATGCAGCGCGACATGATGGGCCTGGGACTCTTCGGCGGCGGCGCCAGTCCCGAACAGGGCGGCGACAGCGCCGCCGACACCAGCGCCGGCGACGCGTACACCACCACCAACGTCCAGGAAGCCGGCGTGGATGAGAGCGACGTCTTCAAGTCCGACGGCACCTACTTCTACATCGTCACCGGCCAGAGCCTGCGAATCGTCAAGGCCCGCCCGCTCGACCAGCTCGCCGAGGTCGGCCGACTCGATCTCGACGTGACCCCGTTCGAAATCTACCTCAACGGCTCGAAGCTGATCCTCCTGGCGCAATACTACGAGCACATGGGCGGTTGGGGCGATCCGCGCATGCTGATGGAAATCTGGCCGCCTTACTATCCGGCCTCCAAGCTCTACGTGATCGAGATCGACATCCACGACAAGACCGCCCCGGTCGAGACCCGCCGCGTCGAGATCGACGGCAATCTGGTCAGTTCGCGGCTGACCAATTCGCGCCTGATCGCCGTGCTGACGGTGGCACCCGATCTGCCTGGGGACATCTCGCCGCTGGAGGTGGCCCTGCTGGGCGTCGCCGATTTCATGCCGCAGGTGACTACTTCGGCCGGTACGTCCGAGCTGGTCAGGTACAGCGACTGCTATCACCCCGAGGAGCCCGACGGCTACTTCATGACCACCGTGGTCACGCTCGACGCCGACGACGTCGAGCGCATCCTGCACACCGCGGCGGTGGTGGGTGACGCCGGCACGATCTACGCCTCGACCGAGGCGCTGTACATCACCGACGACCAGTGGGACGCCGACAACGACTACCGCGAGACGCTGGCGATCCACAAGTTCGCCTTCGACGAGGACGGCGCGGCACGCTACACCGCCAGCGGCATGGTCCCGGGGAGGTTGCTCAACCAGTTCTCGCTGGGCGAGTACCAGGGCTACCTGCGCGTGGCCACCCACGTGACCGAGAGCCGCTTCTGGGGTTGGGGACCCGACATGATGGCGGTGGCCACCAGCCAGGACATCGAGCCGCCGAGCGACTACAACGCGGTCTACGTGCTGGCCGAGCAGGACGGCGAGCTGCAGACGGTCGGCTCGATCGAGGGCATCGCCCCCAACGAGACGCTGCACGCCGCCCGCTTCCTGGGCGACCACGGCTTCCTGGTCACCTTCCGCAAGATCGACCCGCTCTTCACGCTCGATCTGACCGACCCGACCAATCCGCAGGTGGTCGGCGAGCTCAAGGTGCCCGGCTTCAGCGACTATCTGCATCCGGTGGGCGACACCCACCTCATCGGCATCGGCAAGTACACCATCCCGACCGAGGACGGCTTCGACTGGTTCCAGGGCATCCAGGTCTCGCTGTTCGACGTCTCCGACTGGTCGCAGCCGACCGTCGTGCAGCAGATCACCCTGGGCGGCCGCGGCAGCTACGCCGAGACCGACCAGACTCACAAGGCCTTTGCCTTCCTCGAAGAGAGCGGGCTGCTGGCGCTGCCGGTGCACGTCTACTCGGAGACCACCGGCGGCGAGCCTTGGGAATTCGGCCAGCTCGAGTTCGCCGGCGTGGTGGTCTACCAGGTCGATACGGCCAGCGGCTTTACCGAGCTGGGACGCATCGAGGCGGTCGCCGACCAGCCGGCCAGCCCCTGGGACTATGACTACCTCAGCGATTGGCTGCGGGCCGCGATCATCAACGACAACGTCTATTCGATCAGCCCGCTTGGCGTGCGCGGGGTCAACATGGCCGACTTCGCCAGCCCGCTGAGCGTCGAGCTGGCTCAGTAACGGCCATCTGCGAGCCAGGCCGCGAGCCTGTGCGGGGGACGGCCGGCCGCGACCGTCCCCCGCCACCTTTGCGCCGCTGCCGCCATGTCGGCAAAAAAAGAACCGGACGGTGCCCGCTGCCCCCGTCAGGGGCCGGGCCGCGTCCGGTTCATCCTCCAAATACTGTCGGTCGTTTGTGGGCCAGGTGCCGGATCAGTCGTGTGACTGTTGGCCCTGATCGCGCGGCGGCGCGAGCAGCGCCTCGATGGCCTGGACAGGATCGCCGGTCTGCTGCGCCGAGATACTCTCGCCGCTGACCAGTGTCAGGCAGCCGCCGAACGGCAGGGCCAGCAACAGGCCCGTCGAGACCAGCAACGCCACGATTTTCCGCTTGTTCATAGCAACTTGCCTCCTTGGTCGCTGGGGCAGGGCGCCGACCGCAGTTGCGGGCCGGCCCGGTGCTGCCAGCGGTTCTGCGTGCGGATTATACGGCGTCCCAACCGTCGGCGACAGTCCCTTTGGTGTTCACCTGGCGGCCGGGTCAGTCGGGGCTCTTGGTCCTGGTGGTTGGGGGCTTGGCCTTCTTGAGGCGGTTGAAGGTAACTTCCATGACCTTTTTGGGCTGCTCCATGCCGGGGAGCTTCTGGTAGAAGGTCATCACGTGCTGGTTGTCATTGATGATCTGCACGGTGGTGGTCTGCTGCGCGATCACTCCGGTGGGCTGCTGCATTTCGGAGGTGTAGGTGAACAGCTTCTTGTCGGGGTCGTAGCTGCCCATCTCGTACAGGATGCTGGTGCTCATGTTGTCCATCCAGGTCGAGACGAACTTGCCGGTGACCTTGTCGAAGCCGGTGTAACCGACGCCTTCGTAGGGCATGCCCATGAACGTGCCGCGAAAGGTGGTCTTGATGAAACGCCCACCGAGCACCCACTCGTTGACGCAGATGCCCTGCTCGGGCGGGGCCTCCTGCCCCGGTGCGAACCAGTGCTTCCAGGTGGCCTGCCACTCGCCGATGCAGTAGTTCATCAGGCGATGCTGCGGGCCGGGGGTGGCGGCTTCGATCCAGGCCTGCATTTCGGCGTCACCTTGCTGCTGCTGCTGGTGTTTGTGCTGCTGATGTGTGGGCGTGGTTTGCCTGGGCGGTTGCTTGCCGCTCTCCTGTGCCCAGCCGATCGTGGTCGCGCCTGCCACCACCAATGCCAGAATTGTCCTGCCGAGCCGCCGGTACATGGTGTTCTCCCGAGACGAGTGAGACTGGTCGGCACCGGCCCGGCGCCGGCGCTCGCTTGGACCCGTGTTGCCGCCGCGATGTTAGGCCAATGTCAGAGGGCTTGTCAACGCTCTTTGCGGCCCCGCGGCAGCCGCGGCCGGGGCCGCGTCGCCGCCGCGTTGACGCCGACGGCGCAGGGCCGGACAATGCGTGCTCGCGATGTGCGTTGTTCGGGCCACTTGTGGGGTGACCAGAAATCAACGTCAATCACCAATAGTCAGGCGTCCGCACCTGCGGACCGACAAACCAAGGAGCAGTATCATGGCTTACGAATTGCCTCCGCTACCCTATGACTACGCGGCGCTCGAGCCTTACATCGACGCCCGTACCATGGAAATCCACCATACCAAGCACCATCAGGCCTACGTGACCAAGGTCAACGCCGCCCTCGAGGCCCATGCCCAGCTCGCCGGCAAACCCATCGAGCAGGTGCTGCGCGAGATCTCGGAGGTGCCCGAGGACATTCGCCAGGCGGTCATCAACAACGGCGGCGGGCACGCCAACCACACGCTGTTCTGGCAGATCATGGGGCCGGGCAAGGGCGGCGAGCCGCGTGGCCCGCTGGCCGACGATATCAACAGGACCTTCGGCACCTTCGACAAGTTCCAGGACACTTTCTCCAATGCCGCCGCCACGCGCTTCGGCTCGGGCTGGGCCTGGCTGGTGCTCGACAACGGGCAGCTCAAGGTCTACTCGACCGCCAACCAGGACTCGCCGCTGATGTCCGGCCACCAGCCGATCCTGGGGCTGGACGTGTGGGAACACGCCTACTACCTCAAGTACCAGAACCGCCGACCGGAGTACATCCAGGCCTGGTGGAACGTGGTCAACTGGGACAAGGTGGCCGAGCTCTACGAACAGGCCAGGGGCTGATTCCGCTGTGCCGGCAGCGCCGAGCACGGCAAGCCGGCGTTTACCCGCGGCACCCGGCGACGCACCAGCCGGCTCAGCCGTGGACATACAGTCGACCAGTGGCAGTTTCCCCGGCGGGGGGCGGTCGTCCGCGACTGCCCCCCGTCGCACTGCGCGTAGGAGAATGGCAAATGCCCAGTGGCGAATTGTCAAACGGCGTTGACGGCGCGGTCATCCGTTGGCGCCGCGTATTCGCCGGCTGCGACCCCCCTGTGGTCCCCCCTGGAAGGGGGGACGGTTGGCTGCGGCAACGGGACCGCGGCGTCGCCGCACCTCCGTGTCCCAATGCCTTCATGCCTTCGCGCCTTCGTGCCTTTGCGCCTTCGTGCCTCAGTGCCCCCGCGCCTTTGTGCCTTTGTGCCCTAGTGCCTCAGTCCCTCCGTCCCTTTCCGCCCCCCCTCACCAGTCGCGGCGGGTGATGGGGCGGCGGCCGGCGGTGCGGGCTTCGATCCTGCCCAGGCTGCGAAACTCGCGGGCCAGCTCGATGCCCATCGCGCAGACGTCGGGCGCGTCGTCGTGGCGGGCCTTGGGAAACTGCAGGAACTGCTTCTCGACCTCCTCGTCCAGCGTCGGCGGCAAGCGAAACAGCCCGTTCTCGCAGAACGCCGCGCTGCCTTCGATCCGGGCGCGCTTGTTGCTCGTGGTCCTGATGGCCACGATCGGCAGGTAGACCCCGTCGCGGGCCCCGTGTTCTTCGAGGATCTGCTTCAAGGCAGCCTGGTAGGCGACGGTTTCGATGCCGATGCGGACCGGGCGCCACTGGTGAAAGGCGGCCACGATGCGTTTGATCTGGGCCACGATGCCGATGCGCTCCAGTGAGAGCTGCCGCGTGTAGATCACGCCGCTGCGGCAATCGACGCTGCCGACCCACAGCGCGAAGAAGTCGCCGCCGGTGGTGCCGGTAGCCGGATCGACGGCCATCAGGGTGACCAGTTCGCGGCCCTCCAGCTCGCGCGGGTCGTAGCGCTGCAGCCATTCGGGCCGGAAGACCTGCAACGAGGTGTCGATGGGATTGGCCTGGTATTCCTGTTCGAAAGCGATGGTGCCGACGCGCTGGCGTTCCTCGTCGAGGCGCTCCAGCGGCCAGCGGGCCGGCCACAGCGGCACGCGGTCGAACAGGCCGTCTTCGCGGGCGCGGGCCTCGATCGCGCGGTAGACGCGGTAGTCCCAGCGCGGAAAGCGCTTGCGGTCGGCGAGCCGGGCCAGCAGCCCGTCGTGGTGGATCAGCGACCCCAGCACCAGCAACTGGCCGTCGGGGGCCAGGGCCGGCATCACCACCCGCCGCAGCCAGTGTTCGAGCTTGCGTCGTCCCTCCTCGGTGGCCACCAGTTCGTCTTTCTCCAGGTCGTCGCAGATGATCAGGTCGGGGCGCTGCGGGCCGACGCGTACGCCGCGCAGGCTGGCGCCGGTACCCTTGGCCTGCACGGTGACGCCGGTGGCGGTGGTGAAGATGGCCTCGGACCACTTGGCGCGGCGTGTGGATCGGCGCCGGGTGGAGCGCTTGTGGTCGTCGTCGGTGCCAGCCTGGTCGGCGGGTCGGCAGAGGTCGCCGTAGGCGGCGAGAATGAGTTCGTTGGTTTCCAGCTCGTTGCGGATGTCGCGGACGAACTGGGTGGCCAGCGAGGATTCGTGGGTGATGATGACGATGTTGCCTTTGCGCTGCTCGCAGATGCACCACAGCGGATAGGCCAGCGCGGCGCAGGTGCTCTTGGCGTGTCCGCGCGGGGCGACCCGGGCGATCAGCCGTTTGGCCGGATCGCTCAGGTCGCGCAGCAGCTCGGCATGGAACGGGGCCGGCTGGTCGGTGAAGTAGTCGGGCAGATACTCCAGGGCCCACTGCAGGGCGGGCGGGAGTTCGAGGCGGTCAGGGCCGGCGGCGGGGGGCTTGTGCTTGCTCATGCTCGTGACTGCTCCAGCAGACGTTAGGCGCGCCGCGCGGGCGGTTCGAGGCGCAGGGTAGCGCCTGCGGCCGGCTGCGCGATTCGCGCGGGCTCCTGCGCGATTCTGGCGGGGGTGGCCGGACGAACCGCGGCGGCGGCGGTCGGCTTGTCGCGCCGGCGGGCATGTCGTAAAGTGTCCGGCCGCGTGCCGCGCGGACCGGGCGGCGCGTCGCAGGGGGCGCGAAGTTGCCGGTCGGGATCGCCGGCCGCCCGGCGACGGGGGAGTCGGCGGCGTGCCCGCACGAGTCCGGCATCTGGGAGCGAGAACCGTGAGCGCAGCAGGGCAGCTCTTGGCCGGCATCCCCGAGTACTGGTGGCCCTATCTCTACCAGTACGGGGTGGGGCTGATCATCTTCGGGATCGGGCTCTGGGTCATCCTGCACTACCGGAGCTGCAACCTGAAGCGCAAGCAGGACCGCTTCTGGTTCGGCGTGCTGATCTTCGGCTTCCTCTGGTACGCGGGCATCCATCTGGCCTGGTACCTGGCGGCGATCTACGTGATGCCGGCCAACGGCGGGGGGGCCGCCGGATGAACTTCCTGCTGCTGGCCAGCGTGGCGGCCGAGACCGAGACCCATGGTACGCCGATCGACTATGCGGTCATCGCCGGCTATCTGCTGGTGATCCTGCTGTTCGGCAGCTACTTCGGGCGTTTCGCCAAGACCACCAGGGACTTCTTCTTCAGCGGCTCGCGCTTCAGCTGGTGGCTGATCGGCATGAGCATGGTGGCCACCGGTGTCGGCTCGCACAGCTTCATGAAGTACGCCCAGAAGGGCTACGAGCACGGCATGTCCAGCGGCATGGCGTACATGAACGACTGGTTCTTCATCCCGTTCTTCATGTTCGGCTGGCTGCCGATCATCTACTTCTCGCGGGTGCGCTCGATCCCGGAGTACTTCCAGCGGCGTTTCGGCACCACGGCGCGCTTCCTGGCGGTGCTGGTGATCCTGGAGTACATGATCGGGTATATCGGCTTCAACCTCTACACGCTGGGCACGGTGGCCCACCAGGTGCTGGGGATCGAGATCTGGAAGGCCATCGTCGTCATCTCGATCATCTCGGGCGTCTACATCACCGCCGGGGGGCAGACCGCGGTGGTCTTCACCGACCTGGCGCAGGGTTTCATGCTGCTGTTCGCGGGGCTGCTGCTGTTCGTGCTGGGGCTCGACGCGCTGGCGCTGGACGGGGCGCTGCTGGATGGGGCCAGGAACCTGTGGGCCCACCTGAGCCTGGCGGAACGGCTGCCGTTCGCCGGTTTCAACAAGCCGCAGGACTTCAACTTCATCGGCGTGTTCTGGCAGGACGGCGTGGCCGGCAGCATCACCTTCCTGTTCATCAGCCAGGGCCTGATCATGCGCTTCCTGGCGGCCAAGAGCGTCAACGAGGGGCGCAAGGCGATCCTGTTCAACACCGTCTTCATCCTGCCGCTGAGCATGATCGTGGTGGGCAACGCCGGCTGGATCGGCAATGCCATGGTCGACATGGGCATCATCAGCCCGCCGCAGGAGACGCGTGACATCTTCGTCAAGGTCAGCAACTACATCTGCAACGACTTCCTGGGGACCCCGGGGCTGTTCGGCTTCATCCTGGCGGCCCTGTCGGCGGCGCTGATGTCCACCATCGATACGCTGACCAACGCCACCGCGGCGCTGTTCGTCTACGACATCTATCAGCCCTACATCAAGCGTGACGCCTCCGACCGGCACTACATGCGCACCGCGCGGGTGGCCTCGGCGATCACGGCCGCCGTGGGCCTGGGCATCGGCCTGTTCTTCATGACCTTCGGCAAGGACATGTACAAGATCCACGGCATGTTCCAGGCCTTCGTCTCGCCGCCGATCGTGGCCGCCGTCTTCCTGGGGGCGTTCTGGAAGCGCTTCACCTCGGCCGGGGCCATCGCGGCCATCGTCGGCGGCATGGCCTGCATCGGGCTGTCCAAGCTCTTCCCGGCGCTGGTGCAGCCGTTCGCGCACGGCGTACCGCCGGACGCCAGCGGCCAGTACAACTACATGACCGCGTGTTTCGGCCTGTTCTGCTCGGCCCTGATCGGCGTGGTGGTCTCGCTGCTGACCAGGCCCAAGGCGGACCACGAGATCGCCGGCCTGTGGGTCGGCACGATGGACTTCGGCATGCGGCGCTTCAAGGGTGCCGAGCCGAACTTCGACGTCGGCCGCAAGCTCACCGCCGACCTGCGGGCCTCCGGCGAGCGGACCACGCCGGCCACGCGGGCCCTGACCTACGCCGAGTACGCCCGGCCCGAGTCGGTCAGCGACGCCGACACGCGTGCCCGCGACGAGGCCATCGGGGAGGGGTTGCCGGTGCCCGAGTACCCCATCGTGCGGCTCAGCGAACAGGACATGGCCCGGCTCCATGCCCGCCCGGGCGACCTGCTCTACGTGGCCGACGCGCGCTGGTGGCTGGGCGGGCTGCGCTCGCTGCACTGCCGTGCCGGCCAGCCCCACGACCAGGGCAACGCGGTCCTCATGCATCCGCAGGCGTTCGAAATGGGCAGCTTCCTGCCCGGTCGCCGCGTACGCGTCGAGAAGTTCTTCTGATTCCCCGCCGCCGGGTGCGGCCGGCCCCGGGGCCGCAGGACGCCGCGCTCAGCGCTGATCCTCCAGCAGCTCGACCACGGCCGGCCCGCCGGGCATGCGCCGCTGCTGGATCAGCTCGGCGGCGATGCTGACGGCGATCTCGTTGACCGTCACGGCGCCGATCGGCAGACCGATGGGGGCGTGCACGCGCTCGATCAGTTCGGCCGCGACGCCGCGCCGGGCCAGCTCGCGCAGGATCAGGCGCGACTTGCGCCGGCTGCCGATCATGCCGATGTAGCCGGCCGGCCGGGCGATGACGGCCTCGAGCACCGCCTGGTCGTGCCGGTGTCCGCGGGTGACGATCACCACGAACGTGTCGGCGTGGATCTCGCAGTTGCGCAACGTGGCAGCGATATCGCCCACCACCAGCGCGACGCGCGGATCGAACCGCTCGCGCGCGGCGAAGTCGGCGCGATCGTCGATCACCGTGACGTGAAAGTCCAGGTCGACCGCCAGGCGGGCCAGCGCCTGCCCGACGTGGCCGGCTCCGGCGATCAGCAGCCGCGGCGGTGCCTCGAGCCGCAGGCGATAGCGCACCGGCTGCTGCTCGCGGGCGGCCCGCAGTTCGATCTCGGCCGCCTCGTGCCGCAGCACGCGCTGCGCCGCCGAGGCGAGCTGCTCGGCCAGCGCCCCCTCGACCGGGCAGATGGCGACGGCCATCTGTCCGCCGCAGATCAGCCCGTCGTCCCAGCCGTAGTCGTGGTCGAGCGTGAAGCTCACCACGGTCGGCGGATCGCGGCGGGCGAGGCGCTCCAGCGTCTGGCGGACGACGTCGGCCTCGACGCAGCCGCCGCCCAGCGTGCCGACGGTCTGACCGCCGGCCCGCACGGCCAGCACCGCTCCGGGAGCCTGGGGGGTCGAGCCGCGCGTCTCGACCACCACACACAGAGCGCCGACCCGGCCGGCGCGGGCGTCGTCGGCCAGTACCTTGAGGACCTCGCCGGTGGTGTTCATCGGTTGACCTCCTGCCGCGAAGGTTGCCTGAGATGATAGACCCATGCGCCCCCGGGCAGTAGGCGGGCCGGGCCCCCGGGGTAAGCCTTGTGCGGTGCCAACCGGGGCGCCGCCCGCCGGCGCCAGGCGTGAGAAAAACGCCGCCCGCGGCTTGGCGCGGCGTGGTACAATCGGCACTTGTGGGTTTTGCGCTTTGGGCCAGGATGGCCGCCTCGCAGCGTCGGCTCACCGTTCGGGCCGGTGAGTGTCTGCTGGGGCAAACGCGGGAGATCGGGCATGGATGTTTCCAGGGCCACGTTGCTGATGCTGCTGGCGACCGGCGCCGCCTGGTGGGCGGCCCGGGCCGACGAACCCGGCGCCGCCGAACGCGCCTCGCAGGCCGGGCGCGCCGGCTGGCGCATGGTCTTCAAGTCCGTTTTCAACGACGCGCGCCAATTCGAACGACAATGGCAACATTCCGGTAACGTCCGCCTGGCGAGAGGCCTGCAACCCGCGGTGCAGCTCGGGCCGGCGGACGAGGGCGCGGCCCACGCAGCCGAGCTGCTCAGCCGTCCGCTGGATTGCGCCGAGCGGCCCGCCGGCGAGCTGAGCTACTGGCTGATTGCCGACGGGGTCGATCCCGGCGAGGCACTGGTGGTCGAAGTGCTGACCGCCCAGGGTGAATGGACGCTGCTGGAGCGCGTCATCAGCGACGGTCGGTCAGCGAGCGGACCGGCGCTGCACGTGCGCCGCTTGCCGGCCGAGGCCTTGTGGGGACAGACGCGGGTGCGCTTCCGGGCGCTGGTCGACGATGCCGACGATCGCTGGCTGATAAGCCGGGTCGAGCTGCGGGCGGCGCCGCGCGAGGTGACGCTGGAGGTCAACGTGCGGCCGGCGCTGGAAGCCGACATTCAGGTGGCGCTGCTCGACGGCTCCGAGCAGTTCACGCTGCTGGCGCCGGGCGTGCGGCGTTTTCCGGCCGCCACGCGGCTCTATCTGCTGGCTCCGCCCAGCGCGGGCGGGCTGACCTTCAGCCACTGGCTGATCGACGGTCCGGGCCGGTTCGAAAGCGCGCGCGGCCTGGCGCTGGTGCTGGCTCGGCGTACGCGGCTGACGGCCGTCTACCGGGCGGCGCCGGCCGGGCAGCCGGAGACGCTGGTCAACGTTTACGCCGCCCCGGCGATCGAGGCCCGGCTGCTGGTGGGCGTGGGGGCGGGCGGGGCGTACCTGCCGGTTGCGGGGGACGGTGTGCTGCCCTGCCTGATGGGCGAGCTGCTGACGGTGGTGGCGCCGCGTCGCACGGCGCGGTACGTCTTCGAGCGCTGGGTGGTCAACGGCCAGCCGCTGACGCCCAGCGGCAACGTCTTGCGCCACGAGATCATCGGCACCGACGTGCTGGTGGCCGAGTATGCTCTGCTGGGCGACATGAACGACGACGGCGTGCTCGACAAGTACGACGTCGACGTCTTTCTGCTGGCGCTGGTCGATCCGGACGCCTACCGGCAGCACTATCCGCAACTGGACCGTTTGCGTCGTGGCGACATCAACGGCGACGGCCAACTCGACGTGCTCGACGTAGAGCCGTTTGTCGATCTGGTGCTGGGCGGCTGAGGGCCGGCCCACGCCGTCGCCTGCGAGAGTCGTTTCATGCAGCGCGAGCGTTTCTCTCCCGGCGAACTGGCAGTGGTCATCAGCCACTACGACCTGGGGGTCATCGAGAGCGCGCGCGACTATCCCCGCGGCTCGCGACGGTCACCCAAGCTGCTGATCAAGGCCGGCGGACGACGGTATCTGCTCAAACGCCGCGCCCGTGGACGCGACCGGGCGGCGCGGGTGCTGTTCTCGCACGCCCTCCTGTGGCACCTGCACAACCGAGGGTTTCCGGTGCCGCGGCTGGTGCGCACCCGCACCGGGCAGGACTGCCTGCGCACGCGCGACGGGCGCGTCTATGAGCTGTTCGAATACCAGCCGGGGAGCCGCTACGATTTCTCGCTGGAGCAGACCTACCAGGCCGGCAAGACGCTGGCGCGGCTGCACCGGGCGGTGCAGGGTTTCCAGTGTGCCTACCAGCCCCGGCCGGGCGGTTATCACGACTCGGCCAACGTGCGCCGCGGGCTGGTCACGGTGCCCGAGACGATTTCGAGCCACGATTCGGTGGTCGGCTTCGAGAGCGAGCTGGTCGGACTGGCCGAGGAGCTGGGCCGGCTCTACGACCAGGCCGCCGAAGCCGTCAACCGCCTGGGCTATCGCCACTGGCCGACCTGGATCATTCACGGCGACTGGCACCCGGGCAACATGCTCTTCGACGGGCACAAGGTCTGCGCCGTGCTCGATTTCGATTCGGCCCGGCGCAACCCGGCGGTGCTCGATCTGGCCAATGGCCTGCTGCAGTTCTCGATCATCCGCAGCAGCGACGAGCCCGACCAGTGGCCCGAGTTCTTCGACCTGACCCGCATGAAGCGCTTCTTTCGCGGTTACGTGTCGCGCGTGCGGCTCGACCGCGCCCAGCTCGAGGCCCTGGTGCCGCTGATGGTCGAGTCGCTGATCGCCGAGTGCGTGGTGCCGGTGGCGATCACCGGCTCGCTGGGGCAGATACCCGGCTTCGGCGTGCTCCAGATGGCGCGGCGCAAGGTCCAGTGGCTGGCCCGCAACGCCGATCGGCTGCGCGCGTGGATGCTCCCCGGCGGCTGAGGGCCGGGCGGAACCGTGTGCCAGACGATGCCGACGAGCGCAAAAGCCGCGTGAAGGTCATTCTCTCGCAAATCGGCCGCGACGGACGGCCGGAGACGGTGTAAGATAGCAATGAGCTG
>CAZRSM010000276.1:0-7053 GCA_964602755.1 uncultured Planctomycetales bacterium | reverse complement strand
TGGTGCTGCTGATGACGATGACCGTCTCGGGCGACTGCACCTTCAGGCGCTCGACGATGGTGCGCGTGGCGTTGATCTCGCCGAGTGAGACGCCGTGCAGCCACACGCAGCGGGCCGAGACGGCCCGCGAGGGCACGTCGCCCAGCCGCTCGCGCAGCGCCAGGCTGCCCTTGCCGCGCGTGAGGCGGCGATAGATCAGCCACGGCCAGCCCAGACAAACGGCCAAGGCGTAGATGATGTCTAGAAGGATCGCCATGCGCTGTGCAACTCCGTCGGCGCGCCGGCCGTTGGGGGCCGCGCGCGGGCGGTCAGTCTGCGTTTGCCGGCGCGGCTCTGGGCCGGCTCGCTGCCAACGGCAGGCCCAGCGGGTACAATCAGTCTCGAACCGCAGACCGTATGGGAGCGTCGAAGCCGATGCCGTCAAACAACGCCGGGCAAATCGTGGTGAGCATCTTAATCGTTGGGTTGGTCAGTGTCGCGGTCCGGCCGGCCGCCGGGCAGGTCGCCGCCAGCAGCGCTCCGGCCATCGACCCGCGCATCGACCGCATCCTGACGCGCCTCGAGCAGCGTCACGTCAGCGACCTGCGGGCCAGGGTGGTCTGGGAGCTGAGCTACGCGGTCGAGGAAGACACCGACACCGACCGCAAGTTCGGGCAGATCTGGTACAAGGAGCAGCAGCCGACGGCGCGCTTCAAGGTGCGCTTCGACCGCAAGGTGGTGGGCAATCGCCAGCAGAAGCTCGACGAGGAGCACCTTTTCGATGGTCGCTGGTATGTCGAGCTGCAATCGCGCACCAAGACCGTCACGCGCCGCGAGATCCGCCGCCCCGACGACAAGCGCAATCCCTACAAGCTCGGCGAGGGGGCCTTTCCGCTGCCGTTCGGACAGAAGAAGGCCGACATTCTGCGCGAGTTCGAAGTCAGGCTGATTCCGCCGCGCAAGAGCGATCCGCCGGATACCGACCACCTGCGGCTGATTCCCCGACCGGGCAGCGAAACCGGACGCACGTACAAGACGCTGGACTTCTGGATCGTGCGCAGCGGCCGGCTCTCCGGGCTGCCCGTCAAGGTGGTGGCCGGCAAGAAGGACGGCAGTGGGGCGCTCAACAGCTATATCACCGTCAGCTTCAGCGACGTCGAGCTGAACGTGGGCCTGTCGGGCAGCATCTTCAAGATCGAGACACCGCCGGGCTACGAGGAGATCGTCGAGCGGCTGGAGCCGGAGATGCCCCCGCCGGCCCGGGGAGCGCAGCCTTGAGTAGTGAGCCGCACCCGCCTGATCCGGCTTTTCCGCGTATCAGCGACCTGCCGTTTCCATCTTACCGGTTCGTGCCCGGGCGCACGCCGCACCCGCGCAACGATCCGCGCGGTCATTCGTTCGCAGCCGAGGCCACGGACTTCACCGACGAGGCGCGGGCGGTGCGCAACGACTGGCGGGAAAGCCCGCACTTCTGCTACAGCGTCGATCTGTACAACTACGCGTACTGGTGGGAAGCGCACGAAGGCTGGGAAGGACTGTGGCGCTGCTACCAGCCGGGCGACCCCTACCGGCTGATCCTGCAGGCCTTCATCCAGGTTTCGGCGGCGCATCTGCAACGGTTCATGCTGCACGCCAACGGTGCGCGGCACCTGCTCAAGCACGCCCGGCTGCACCTCGACGCCGCCCGCGCGGTCGGCCCGGTGGCCTTCGGCGTCAACCTGGACGAGTGGTGGTTCGAGGCGGTCGAGCCCTATTTCAACGCGCCCTATGCCCATCCGTTTCCGTTCTTGCGCCCGCAGTAGCCGGCCGGGCGGCGACAGAGCCGCGACGCAAACCAGGCGCCGCGCCGTGGCCCGCATATGGCATGCCGTGCTACCATTTGCGTACTCTGGGATGCCTTGATCCGCGGCCGAGTCGACCGCCGATCCGCGCAACGGAGAATCACACATGACGCCGAAAGTCTTGCCAGCGGTTGGAATGGTCTGCACGAGCAAAGCTGCTGCTTGTAACGCCGGCCGACGCGCGGGTGGCGGGCTGCTGGCCTTCCTCGTCGCGCTGCTGGTGCCGGCGGTTGGCGCCCAGCCGGCCAGCACCTTGGCCGAACTCAAACGTCTCGACGAGCGGCTGTGTGGCCAGCCGCATTTCGTCACGCGTCGGGAAGCCAAGATCGCCGGCGATCGGCTGGCGGAGTGGCACCTCGATCCCGACAAACTCGAGCTGCCCGATCGGCTGCGGCTCTTGCGCATCAGGCTGTACGTCGCCCTCGGACACGGACGGGCCGGCGAAGCGCTCGAGGCCGCGCGGCAACTGTTCGAGCACGGCTCCGGCGACGCGCGCTCGCTGGAAGCGGTCTACATCGCGGCGGCCGCCGGCGGAGATGCCAAACTGGGCCTCGACGCGCTGCGCAAACTCGCACGGCGCGTCACCGGCGACCAGCGCCGCCGCATCGCGCTGCGCAAGCGCTGGCTGCGCACCGTGGGCCAAGCGGCGCCCGACGTGCTGATCCGCACGGATGATCTGAGCGAATACCGCACGCGGCGGCGCGGCGGCAAGCTGCTGTTGCTGGATTTCTGGAACCTGACCACGCCGCCGCCCGAGGACGCCGTTGCGGCGGTGGTCGCGTTGTACAAGCTCTACCGCGACACGCTGTATATCCAGTTCGTGGGCATCGATGCCGACGCCGAGCAGCGTATCGCCGAGGCGCGCCGTTTCGCCCAGGAGCACGGCATGGTCTGGAAGCAGTGCTACGAAGGGCAGGCGGTGGGCGCCCCGCTGACGCACAAGGCCTTCGGGGCCGGCAAGCCCCCGTGGCAGGTGTTGATCGATACGATGGGCTACATCCGCGCCGTGGGCGACGCCCGCACGCCCGAGTTCCAGTTCGCGGTGCTGGCGGCGATAAATGAGGCCCGCGGCGACGCGCCGGCGGTGCTGGTGCGGGACCGGCGGGGCAAGCAGCCCGAGCGTCGCAGCGAGTCGATCAAGGCCGCGAAACCGCCGGAGTCGGGTCAGACCGCGGTCGAAAAGCCCGGCAACGCGGAGGCCTCGCGACTGCTGACGCTGGCGCGGACGTATCTCAAGACGGGTCGCAAGAGCGACGCCAAGGCGCTCTTCGAGCGGATTGTGCGCGAGTTTCCGGGGACGCCCGAGGCGCGCCAGGCCCAGGAATACCTGGATTCGGTCTGGCCCTAGCCGCAGCCCGGCCAACCGGTGGGCAAGCGCGTTCGGCGACGGTAGTATCGCGATCGAGGACCAGGCGCAGCTACCCACGAGAAGCGTCGAGACAGGTGACCATCGAACCGCGCGAACAACCCGGCATGCTGCGGCGGCTGGCTCCGCCTCTGACGATGCTGGCGGGCGTCATCCTGTTCGGGACCGTGGGCTACGTCTACCTGGAGCGGATGGCGCCGCTCGACGCGCTGTACATGGCGGTGATCACCATCACCACGGTCGGCTTCCGCGAGGTCAAGCCGCTGGACCCGGCGGGCAAGGTATTCACCACCGTGCTGATCCTGGTGGGCGTCGGGTCGTTCACCTACTTCGCCACGACCATCGCCAACTACTTCATCGCGGGCGAAATCAAGGGGCTGCTGGAGCTGCGAAAGATGCGTGCCCAGATCAAGGACTTGCAAGACCACTTCGTCGTCTGCGGCTATGGGCGGATGGGCCAGCAGGTGGCGCGCGAATTCCGCCGCGAGAACCGCCCGCTGGTGATCGTCGACAGCGACGAACAGGCCGTCCACGCCGCCACCCGCGAGGGCTATCTGGCCATCTGCGGCGACGCCGAGGACGACGCGGTGCTCAAGTCGGCCGGGGTCGAGCGGGCCCGCGGGCTGGTGGCCGTGCTGGACTCGGACGCCGGCAACCTGATGGTCACGCTCTCGGCCCGCAACCTCAATGACAAACTGTTCATCGTCACCCGCAGCAACAATGAGGCCAATATCTCCAAGTTCGTCGCCGCCGGCGCCGACCGCGTGCTGTTCCCCCACGGCCTGGGCGGCCGGCGGATCGCCCAGATGGCCATCCGGCCGCACGTGACCGAGTTTCTCGAACTGGTCATGCACGACGAAGACCTCGAGCTGTGGCTCGAAGAGCTGACCGTGGCCATCGGCTCGCGGCTCGACGGCTGCGCCATCGGCGACGCCCACATCCGCCGGGAAACCGGCGCCAATATCGTCGCCCTCAGACAACGCACCGGAAAACTGCTGACCGCTCCCGGACCCAAGACCGTGCTCCAGGCCGGCGACATCCTTGTGGCCCTCGGTACGCGCCAGGCGCTCGAGGCCCTGCGTCAGATGACCACCCAACCATGACCCGGCCATCCGACCATCCCCAGAAACTCCAGCCGGCCGCGCGCCTGTCGCTGCTGGCCACCACGCTCGGGGAACTGCAGGCTCACCTGGCCGAGCGCGGCCAGCCGCGCTATCGCGCCAAGCAGATCATGGAGTGGATCTACGCCAAGCGCGTCGCCGACTTCGAGGCCATGACCAACCTGCCCAAGGACCTCCGGGCCGAGCTGGCGCGCAGCGCCTGCATCACGCAGGGGCAGATCGACAGCGAGGCCGTCTCGGTCGACGGCACGCGCAAAGTTCTGCTGCGCTGGCCCGACGGCGCCACCACCGAAACCGTCTGGATACCCGACGGGCAGCGCAATACCGCCTGCCTTTCGACCCAGGTGGGCTGTCCGGTCGGCTGCGCCTTTTGCGCCAGCGGCTCAGGTGGGCTGGAGCGCAACTTGAGCGCCGCCGAGATAGTCGAACAGGCCCTGCACGTCGCCCGCCTGATCGACCGCGTCGCCGCCGAGCAGGGCAAACCGCGTCTGACCAACATCGTCGTAATGGGCATCGGCGAGCCGCTGGCCAACTACCGGTCGCTGCTGACCGCGCTGCGCATCCTCAACGCGCCGTGGGGGCTGAACGTCGGTGCCCGCAAGATCACCGTCAGCACCATCGGGCTGCCCAAACAGATCCGCCAACTGGCCCACGAGAACCTCCAGCTCAACCTGGCGCTCTCGCTGCACGCTCCCAACGAACGCCTGCGGGCCGAGCTGATTCCCTGGGCGGCGCACATCGCGCTCAAGGAGGTGCTGGCGGCCTGTCGCTACTACTTCGAGCAGACCCACCGCGAGATCACGCTCGAATACGTCCTGCTGCGCGACGTCAACATGCAGGCCGAACACGCCGAAGGGCTGGCCCGCATCGCCAAGCGCCTGCGCGCCAATGTCAACCTGCTGCGCTACAACCCCGTCCCGGACCTGCCCTTCCGCCGGCCCTCCTCCGAGGCCACCTATGCTTTCCAGAAGCTGCTGCGCCGTCGGGGCGTCAACGCCCACGTGCGCAGCTCGCGCGGCCGCGACGTCTCGGCCGCCTGCGGTCAGTTGCGCCGCGCGGCGGCTGAGCCGGACGAATAGGCCGAAAGGTATGGACCGTCACGACTCGTAACCCAGGCGACGCGCCGGTGCGGCGCACAGCTCGTCCACGATGCGGCGTTGGTCGGCACTCAGCGTGCGACCGCGGCCGACGGCCGTGCGATCGATCGGCCGCGGAGCTTTGAGCACCTCGGGATCGCCCAGGCCGCCGAAGGCCGTGCGGGGCTGGGAGAAGTCGAGCATGCGCTCGTCGGCCGGAACGCCCAGCCGCCGGCAGACCTCGCCGAGCCGCTGGCGCGGACGGGCCACGAAGTCCTCGTAGCGCAGCAGCTCCAGGCCGCGCCGCGCGGCCCAATCGACGTACGACCGCCAGTTTTCGGCCGCCCAGCGCACCACCGCGTCGGCGGTCGGGAAGGTGGGGAGATTGCGGGCGCGCAGGCGCAGCAGGCGCCCCGGCCAGCCGATTACCCAGCGGCACAGCCGGATGGTCGAGGCCGCCACGTCGTAAGGGTGGCGGATCAGCGCCAGCGTGGCGGCACCGCCAGAAAGCAGCTCGTCCAGCAGCGGCTCGTTGCACCAGTCGGCCGGCAGCCCGGTTCGGCGGTAGGTCTCCTTGATGACCAGCCGCTGGTAATCGTTGTCGCGGGCCATCTGCACCAGGAACCGGCCGAAGGCCTGGGCGTCGCCGTGATAGGGCGGCTTGCGGCGGCGCAGGTGGCCGGCCTTCTGCAAGCGGTAGAACATCCGCTGGAGCTGCCAGTCGCAGGTGACGCTGTGGGCCAGGTACGGCTCGCTGAGCGAGAGTGTGGCCTTGTCGCCGGCCAGGACGTAACCGAGCATGGTCGTGCCGCTGCGGGGCGGACCGATGATGTAGGCCGTGTGCACCTCGGCCGGCTCGCTCGCCGTATGCAACCGGCTCGCCGGGACTGTACTTGCCGTCGCGCTCATGTCCGTGAGCCTACCACGGCCGCCGGCGGGCTGCCAACCGGCGCCGGGGGGGGGACGCGGCAGGCCGGCGGCGTGCTAGAATACCGCGATGCCGCTGCGCCGACTTCTGCGAACGCTGGTCGTGTTGCTGGTCCTCGGGCCGGCGGACGCGGCGCTTGCGCAGGTCGGCGGGGAGACGCTGCGCTACGAGCTGACACCCGACCACGACAGCGGCCGGCTGCACGTGTCGCTCACCTGGCAGACGGGCAAGCGCCGCAGCTCGGCGCTGCGGATCGCGCCGCGCTTCGGCCGCATCGAGAACGTACCGCGTCTGCTCAAGAACGTGCGTATCACCGGCGGGCGCATCAGGCGGCAGAACAACACGTGGATCATCGGCCACCGCGCCGGGGCGGTCATCCAGGCCGAGTACACGGTCGATGCCGGCCGGCGCCGCATGGCGTCGCTCGACGACATCCACTACCCGGTGGTGACGCGCTCGTGGTTCTGCGGCCTGGGCAGCGTTTTTCTGCTGGTGCCGGCCAACATGAGCGGCTCGCCGGAAGCGTACGACGTGGTGCTGCGCTGGAAGCTGCCGGCCGGGTACAAGGCGGTCTGCTCGTGGGGCAGCGGACGGCACGTGGGGGCGCGGCTCAGCCCGGCCGATCTGCGCAACTCGGTTTACCTGGCGGGGCGCATCAAGACCGCCACCCGCACGCTCGAGCAGCGCGAGGTCACGGTGGCCCTGGTCGACTCGTTCGCCTTCTCGGCGAGTCAGTTCGCCG
>CAZRSM010000275.1:0-7680 GCA_964602755.1 uncultured Planctomycetales bacterium | reverse complement strand
GCCCAGCGTTTCCCAAATGCCCGGCTTCTGATCCAATAGGCTTCTTCTGCGCGATGCCCTACAGCATCGGCCTGCCACCCACGATCACCTGCGCCACTCTGCCTTTCAGCTTCCAGCCGGCCAGCGGCGTGTTCGAACTCTTCGAACGGAAATGCTTCGGATCCACCGTCCACGTGGCTTCCGGGTCGATGATGGTCACGTCGGCCGGGGCGCCGGTTCGCAGTGTGCCGCCGGGGACGCCCAGCAGCTCGGCCGGGCGGGTGGACATGGCCCGGATGAGCTGGGGCCAGTCGATCAGGCCGGGTTCGATCAGGGCCTTGACGAACAGCGGCAGGGCCGTTTCCAGCCCGACGATGCCGAAGGGAGCGTCGAGGAAGCCCAGCTCTTTTTCGGAGTTGGTATGCGGGGCGTGGTCGGTGACCAGGCAGTCGATGGTGCCGTCGCGCACGCCGGCGAGGCAGGCTTCGACGTCGCGCTGCGAGCGCAGCGGGGGGTTCATCTTGTAGTTGGTGTCATAGCTGGCGCAGCACTCCTCGGTCAGCAGCAGGTGGTGCGGGCAGACTTCGGTCGAGACCGGCAGGCCGTCGGCCTTGGCCCGGCGGATCAACTCCACCGTGTCGGCGGCGCTGACGTGGGCCACGTGGTAACGCACGCCGGCGATGCGGGCCAGCGTGATGTCCCGCTGCGCCATGAGCACTTCGGCGACGGCGGGTATGGCCGGCAGGCCCAGGCGGGTGGCGGTCACACCGCCGTTCATGACGCCGCCACCCAGCGACTTGTCTTCGCAATGCTGGATGAAGAGCCGGTCGAACTGGCTGAGGTAGCGCATGGCCCGCAGGCAGACGCCGGCGTCGGCGATACCGTCGCCGTCGTCGCTGAAGGCCACCGCCCCGGCCTTGACCATCAGGCCGATTTCGGCCAGCTCGCGGCCGGCGCGCTGCCTGGTCAGGGCGCCGATGGGGTAGACGCGCGTGTGGCCGACACGCTCGGCCTGTCGGCGGACGTACTCGATCTGGGCGTCGCTGTGCAGCGGCGGGTCGGTATTGGGCATGCACGCCACGGCGGTGAAGCCGCCGGCAGCGGCCGCGGCGGTGCCGGTTTCGATGGTCTCCTTGTCCTCGTGGCCGGGCTCGCGCAGGTGGACGTGCATGTCGATCAGGCCGGGGCAGACGATCAGGCCGGCGGCGTCGATCACTTCGTCGGCGCCGTCATGCCCGGCCCCGACGCCGGCCACCCGGCCGTCGCTGATGAGGATGTTGGTCTGCTCGTCGATGCCCTGCGAGGGGTCGATCACCCGCCCGCCGCGGATCAGAAGACTGCTCATGACGCACCTGCTCAAACGAGGGACAACCACCGGCTTGCTGGCCCCGACGCCGCCATGTCGGTCGCATATCATAAGCAGGCCGGCTGGCCGAGGCGAGCGGCCGTCGCCGGGTCGGTCTGCCACGCGAGGACCATCAGACCATGAGCGCGCCAGCGACGTCCGTCGAGAATCTGCGAGAGCGCCTCACAGCCGGCCGGGTCGTGGTGCTCGACGGCGCCCTGGGCACCGAGATCGAGCGGCGCGGCATCCCGGCGCCGGCGCCGCTGTGGTCGACATGGGCCCTGCTGCACGAGCCGGTGGCGGTCGCCGACATCCACCGGCGCTACGTGGCCGCCGGGGCCGAGATCGTGGTGGCCGACACGTTCCGCGCCGGGCCGCGGGCCTTGCGGCAGGCGGGGTTGTACGAGCGCGGGCCTGAGCTGTGCCGGCGGGCCGTCGAGCTGGCCCGTCAGGCGGCCCAGCAGGTCTCCCGGCCGGTGGTGGTGGCCGCCAGCGTGGCGCCGGTGGAAGACTGCTACAGTCCCGAGCTGGTGCCGCCGGAGGCCGAATTGCGGGCCGAGCACGGCGAGTTGGCCCGCTGGCTGGCCGAGGCGGGGGCCGAGCTGCTGTGGATCGAGACCATCGGCACGCAGCGCGAGGCGCTGGCAGCGGCCGAGGCGGCGCGCCGCGTGGGGTTGCCGCTGGTGGTTTCGCTGGTGCTGCGCGAGGACGGCCGCCTGCTGGGGGGCGATTCGCTGGCCGAGACGGTGCGCGCCCTGGAGCGCTGCGAGCCGCTGGCGCTCGGGCTGAACTGCATACCGCCGGCGGGGCTGACGCGACACCTGGCCACGCTGCGCGCGGCGACGCGGCGGCCGCTGGCGGCTTATGCTCATATCAACAACGAGCGGCCCACGCCGGGCTGGTCGTTCGCGCAGCGCATGGAGCCGGGCCAGTACGCCGAGCAGGCGCTGCGTTGGCGCGCGCTGGGGGCGCAGGTGATCGGCGGCTGTTGCGGAACGATGCCCGAGCACATCGCGGCGCTGGTCGACAGGCTGCCGCGGCCGTAGGGTGGGCACTGCCCACCAGCCTGCGGCGAATGGGGAATGATGAATCGGCCGGCGTCCTGGCAGCCCGGGGGGCGATGGGATAACTTGTCGAAGCGCCGGAAGGGGCGAAATCGAATCGCCGGGGATGCCCGACGACGGAGGCCCGGAATGCTGATAGGTGTGATGGCCGACACGCACGATCGCCTGCCCACCATGCGGGCCGCGCTGGAGCGGTTCGCCGAGCTGGACGTGGCAGCCGTGGTGCATGCCGGCGACGTGGTGGCGCCGTTCGCGGCCAGGCTGCTGGCGGAAGCGGGCCGGCCGCTGTACGTGGTCTACGGCAACAACGATGGCGAACGGGCCGGGCTGCGGGCGGTGCTGCCGCAGATCGCCGACGGGCCGCTGCGGTTCGAGCTGGGCGGGCGGCGGATCCTGCTGCACCATTTCATCGACTGGTGCAGCGCCGCGGACGTCGCTGCGGCCGACGTGGTCATCACCGGCCACACGCACGAGGTGCTCGTCGAGCGGCGCGACGGTGTGCTGCTGCTCAACCCGGGCGAGTGTTGCGGCTGGCTGACCGATCGGCCGACGGTCGCTACAATCGACCTCGAATCGAACGAGGTCCGGATAATCGAGGTGCGACCATGAGGCGGGTCGTGTGCTGGGCGGTGGCGGTCAGCGGGCTGGCGGTCTTGTCAGGGTGCGTGGAGCGCACCATCAGGATCACGAGCGATCCGCCCGGGGCACGGGTTTTCCTCAACGACGAGGAGGTGGGCACGACCCCGGTGCGCACGACCTTCCTGTGGTACGGCGACTACGACATCATCCTGCGCAAGGACGGCTATCAGACGGTCAAGACGCACGCGCGCATCGACCCGCCGTGGTATCAGATTCCGCCGCTGGATTTCGTGTCGGAGTGCCTGGTGATCGGGACCATCCACGACGACCACGAACTGCCGACGATCAGGCTCGAGCCGGCCGAGGACGTGCTGGTGGAGGAGGTGGTCGAGCGGGCGGTGGAACTGCGGGCACGGACGTTGGAACAGGACCGGTGAGCAGGGCCTGGGCGGTGTGGCGCGGCGCGCGAGCTTGTGTTTGACGTGCCCCCCCGCTGCGCTATAATGCCGGCCTGAGAATGGACCTACTGCGAACTCCGGTTGCGTCGGCCGGCGCAACCCGCGTGGGGAGGTGAGTATGCCCTCGACCGCCCGGCTTTCCCGCCCAGCGGCTTGCATCGTTGTAACCCTGGTAGTCAGCACAGCGTCGATCGCCTCGGCCCAGATGTCCGAGGGGGCCTTCATCACCGGCAAGGCCGCCGCGGCCTGGGAGAACTGGAACGCGGCCATGGAGGCGCTGCTGTCGCACGACGCCGACGCGGCCGAGGCCGCCTTCGGAAAGCTGCTCGAACTCGAGCCTTCGCCGCTGCGGGTGGCCCTGCTGGCGGACTATTCGGTCAAGCGCAACATCAACGCCGGCGGCGTGTTGCTGTTCGAGCAGGACGCCGAGTCGGAGGCCCTGGGCGCCAACGGCGCGCGGGTCTTCGAGTTGCTGGATGCCGGGCGCGAGCAGCTCAACGAGGCCGACGACGGCTGGTACTTCGCGTCGATCGGGCGTTTCGAGGTGGCGGCCGCCAATTTCGAGGCCCTGCTGGCCGCCGATCCCGACCCGGTGGCATTGCTGGAGTTTGCCGACCGCGTGCCGCGGCGGCACAAGATACTGATTCAGCTCGCGGGCGATCCGGTCCTTGGCAAGTCGGTGACGCGCATCATGAAGGTGCTGCGAACCGGCGAGGAACTCATCAAGGCCGACCCGGTTCGTATCAAGCGGAACATCGCCCGGTTGGGCGGGACGCCGCGGGCCTTCGAGAACGGCGTGGCCCGGCTCAAGCAATCGGGCGAGTACGCGATTCCCTTCCTGATCGAGGCCCTGGGCGATCCGGCCCGGAAAGACCTGGTGCGGCCGATCGTGCGCACGCTGCCGCAGATCGGCAAGCCGGCGCTCAACCCGCTGGTGATGGCCCTGCGCGTGCCCGACGAGGCAGTGCAGCGCTTCGTGGCCGACGCCCTGGGCAAGATCGGCTACTGGCAGGCCGTGCCCTATCTGCTCAAGTTGCGCGACGATCCGCAGGCGACGCCGCAGGTCACGGCGGCGGTCCAGGCGGCGCTCGATGCGCTGGCGGACAAGGGGCTGGAGATCCCGAAGGATCTGAGCGTGGCCGAGGCGTTCTACCGCCTGGCCGATGCCTACTATCAGCAGCGCGATACGTTGATGGCCGATCCGCGGCTGGATACGGCCAACGTGTGGTACTACAAGCAGGGCGTGCTGATCAACGTGCCGGTGCCTACGGTCATCTTCGACGAAGTGATGGCCATGCGCTGCTGCGAGGAAGCCCTGCTGGCCGACCCCGATCACCGCGAGGCGCTGGCGCTGTGGCTGGCGGCCGACCTGCGGCGCGAGGCGCAACTGCCCGAAGGCCAGAGTGACCACACGCGGCCGGAGGGTTTCCCGCCGGCGGTCTACTTCGCCCAGAGCGCCGGGGCGTCGTATTGCCAGATGGCCCTGGCCCGGGCGCTGCGCAACAACGAGCCGGCCGTGGCGCTGGGTGCCATCGAGGCCCTGCGCAACACCGCCGGGCCGGCGAGCCTGCTGGGTGAGGCCGGCGGACACCAGCCGCTGGGGCAGGCCCTGTCGTTCCCCGACCGCATGGTGCGCGTGCGGGCGGCCCTGGCACTGGGCAACGCTCTGCCCGTCAAGCCCTTCGAGAACCAGCAGAACCTCATGGCCGTGCTCAGCGAAGCGGTCATGCTCTTCGGCGGCAGCCGCCATGCGCTGGTGGTTGATCCGCAGGACGAGTCGGCCAACGCCACCGCCGCGGCCCTGCGGGCCATCGGCTACGAGGTGTTGACCAGCAGCGATCTGCTGAGCGGTCTGCAACAGTTGCGCGAGAACCTGCCGGGCATCGACGTGATCGCGCTGGCTTCGGATCTCAAGGAGCCGACGCTCGAGCAGGCTATCGCGCAGCTCGACGGCGAGTTCCGCTTCGCGGCGGTGCCGGTGGTGGTCGTGGCCCGGCCGCACGACGTGGAGGCCGTCGAGAGCATCGTGCGGGGTCGCGAACGGCTGGCGGCGGTGGTCGAGCACCCGCCGGCCGACGAGTTGAAGGCCGCCATCGACGCTGCGGCCAAGGCGGTGGGCGCCACGCAGATCACGCCCGAGCTGGGCACGGCGTTGGCGCTCGAGGCGGTCAACACGCTGGAACTGCTGGCGCTGACCAACAATCCGCTGTTCGACATCAGGGACGCCGAGCCGGCCCTGCTGGCAGCCCTGGCCACCGACGATGCGGACCTCAAGGCGGCGGTCGCGCATACGTTGGGCTATCTGGGTACGGCCAGGTCGCAGAAGGCGGTGGCTGATATCGCCTTGAACGCGGACGTCGAGGAAGGGATGCGGATCGTGATGTTTGCCGCCCTGGCCGAGGCCGCCAGGCGCAGTGGCAACCACCTGCCCGAGGAGAGCATCGAGCAGCTCATCAGGATCGTCGAGAGTGAGCAGAACATGGCGATTCGGACGGCGGCTTCGCAGGCCCTCGGGGCGCTCGATCTGCCCGGCAACCCGGCCAGCGTGATCATCAGGAACCAGTACGGCGGATAGGAGCGGAGCATGGCGCGTTGGCTTGGCTGTCTGTCGGCGTTGATGCTGGTGGCGGCGTGGGGCTGGTCGGCCGAGCAGCCGACGGCGGTGGGTGTGGGTCCCAAGCCGGCTCCGACGCCGGTCTCGTGGGAACTGGATTTCAAGTACGTGCCGCCCCGGCGAATCGCGGTTGAGCATGCCGGCAGCAGCCAGCCGCAGGTGTACTGGTACATGCTGTACACCGTGACCAACAACACCGACCAGACGCGCTATTTCTATCCCACCTTCGAGCTGGTCACCGACGATCTGCGGGTTATTCCGACCGACGTGGGCATCAGCACGGTGGTCTTCGAGGCCATCAAGGAGCGACACAAGATCACGCACCCCTACCTCGTGGCGCCCAGCAAGGCCATCGGCGATCTGCGCGTCGGCGAGGACTACGCCCGCGAATCGGTCGCCATCTGGCGCGCCGACGACATCGGCACCACCGGGTTCACGATCTTCGTCGCGGGCCTCAGCGGCGAGGCCCGGGTGGTGCGCAACCCCAGCTTCAAACCCGACCAGCCCGAGACCCGCACCATCACCGACGCAGCGGGCCGGCAGCGCGAGGTCACCGTCAACCCACGCTATTTCACGTTGCGCAAGACGCTCGAGCTGCAATACCTGCTGCCGGCTTCGCCGGCCGCACGCGGCTACGTCGAGCCTGAGCTGCGCTCGGCCCGCTGGATCATGCGGTAGGGCGACAAGACGCTGAGAAACGCACTGAGACGCGAGAGCTCCGGAGTGGGCCAGCCGAGGGCGGCTGGCCCGCAGTGTTTTCTGGGGCCCTGAAGCGACAAGGCAACCGGGCAGCGCGGCCTGTCGTTGTCTTCAGGAGGCTGGGTGCTCTCGGCGGTTTCTGGCCGACCGCGGCGGCGGGCTTGCCGTTTTGGCGGGGCGGCGTCCGGCGAGTGGGCTGCGTAAGGTTTTGGCAGACAAGATGTTGCGCGCCAGGAAGGCGCGGCACGCGGCTTGCAGGTCCACCTGTCGCCGGACGCACGTTATCACGATTCGAGGTCGGGTCGTACCGATAGGGGGACGGGTGCCTTGCGCGCCCGGCCAGGCGGGACGACCCGGGCAGCTTCGTGTGATGGCGGCAAGCAGCCGGCGCAGAGAAAGGAAGCAACGACCATGCAAGCAGACCGATTCACGATAAAAGCGGCCGAGGCGGTTCAGGCGGCGCAGAATCTTGCGCAGTCGCGCGGCAATCCCGAAGTCACCGCGCTGCACCTGCTGGCGGCGCTGGTCTCGAAAGAGGCCGATGCCGAGGGCGGGATCATCACGCCCCTGTTGCAGAAGGCCGGGGCGCCGCTCGAGCAGTTGCGCTCCATCGTCGAGGCCGAGCTCAAGCGCCTGCCGCAGCAGAGCGGCGGCACGCTGGCGGCGCATCGCAGCTTTGCCGAGGTGCTCCAGCAGGCCGACCAGATCGCCCGGCAGATGAAGGACCAGTACATCTCGACCGAGCACCTGCTGCTGGCGCTGGTCGAGGTGGACAGCGAGGCCAAAGAAGCCCTGCGGCTCTGCGGCGTCGGCAAGGACGAAATACTCGCGGCGCTCAAGGAAGTCCGCGGCACCGCCAGCGTCACCAGCCAGAACCCCGAAGACACCTACGAACCACTCAAGCGCTACGGGCAGGACCTGGTCGAGCTGGCGCGGCAGGGG
>CAZRSM010000274.1:0-8268 GCA_964602755.1 uncultured Planctomycetales bacterium | reverse complement strand
CAGCAAGCTGGTCGCCGGCTACAACACCTACGACAACAACACCAACACCGACGACAGCTGGTTCATCTCGCACGGGACGCACTGCGCGGGCATCGCGGCGGCGATCGGCAACAACAACCGCGGCATCGCCGGCGTGAGCTGGAACGCCCGCATCATGCCGGTGAAGGTGCTCAGCGATTTCGGTTCGGGTACCGAATCGCAGTGTGCCAACGGCGTGATCTGGGCCGCCGACAACGGGGCCGACGTCGGCTCGATGAGTCTGGGCTACACCGACGGCACGACCTATTTCCACAACGCGATCATCTACGGCTACGAGAGCGGCATGGTGCTGACCGTCGCCACCGGCAACACCCCCGGGGCCCAGATCTTCTACCCGGCCTACTGGCCCGAGACCATCGCGGTGGGCGCCACCGACAACCGGGACAACCTGGCCAGCTTCACCACCACCGGGCCCCAGATGACCGTCACCGCCCCCGGTGTCGACGTCTACTCCTGCTGGGACACGCTGTTCAACCCGGATACCTACGTCTTCGAGTCGGGCACCTCGATGGCCTGCCCGCACGTGGCCGGGCTGGCGGCGCTGGTCTGGTCGGCCAACCCCAATCTCACCAACGACCAGGTGCGCGCCATCATCGAGGCCTCCGCCGACGACCTCGGCGTCCCCGGCTGGGACCAGAACTTCGGCTGGGGCCGCATCAACGCCTACCGGGCCGTGCTGGCCGCCAGCGGCGGCAGCCAGGAAGGCGATGTCGACGGCGACGGCGACGTCGATCTCCAGGACCTCTCGCTGCTGCTGGCCGCGTACGGTACCTGCGAGGGTGATTCCAACTACATCGCCGGTGCCGACTTCACCGGCGACAACTGCGTCGACCTGGCCGACCTGGCGATCCTGCTGGCCAACTACAACGGCTGACAGACCGCAAGCCGCGGCCAATCCGGGCAGCACCACGGCGGGTGCCGGTCATGCCACCGGCGCCCGCCGATCGTTTGCGCCGACACCGGTTCGACTCGCTGGAAGGATCGAGGCCGGTTGCAACCGCCCGCCGTTCGTGCGATAACTCGGCTGGTGACGTCGCAGACAATCGGCCGGCGCGGCCCCCCTCGTACAGCAGGCGAACGGCATGGACCCGACGCACAGCCCACAAACCGACCCGCCGCTGAACGACCCCGCCCGCTTGTCCCCGGCCGGGGCCAGCGGCCCGCCCGTTGCCGAGCCACGCGAGTTGCCCGCCGGCGCGGCCCCTGTCGGCGGTCGGGCGGGGGTGCTGCTGGGGGCGCTGGTGATCGTCGTCGCGGTGCTGATCGCCGGCAGTCGCGGCCTCGATGCACCCTGGATCCAGGGCGACGAGCACATCTTCATCGTCAACAATCCCGACGTCAGCGGCAGCGGCCCCACGCAGCCGACCGGCATCCGCTGGATCGACATCTTCTTTCACACCCATGAAGACCTCTACCAGCCGATCACCATCCTGAGCTACGCCATCGAGTGGCGGCTGTGGGGGGCCGACCGCGTGGCGCGCATGCGCCTGACCGACGTGCTGATCCACGCGGTCAACGCGCTGCTGCTGTGGGCCGTGCTGGCGGCGCTGTTCAGACGCCTGGCGCCGCAGTGGGCCGCCGGACGTACGGCGCTGGCCTGGAGCCTGGCGCTGCTCTGGGCGCTGCACCCCATGCTGGTGATCGCCTACACCGCCGACATGGGACGCACGCACCTGCTGGCGGCCACCTTCCTGCTGCTGGCGCTGCTGGCGCACCTGCGCGCCCTGCAAGCCTCGAAGAACAGCGGAGCGTGGTTCGTGCTGGCCACGCTGGCGCTGCTGGCGGCGATGCTCAACAAGCCCATGGTCGGCTGGGTGATCGTGATCGCGGCGCTCGAGGGCCTGCTGGTCGGCTGGCGGGAGATGTGGCGGTCGTATCGCATATACGTGGTCGGCGCCATCTGCGCCGCGTTCGCGCTGCTGACGCTCTCGACCACACGCGAGTCGCTGCAGCTCGAGCAGGATCCCCTGCCGCTGTTCGGCGACCCGCTGGCCCGGGCGGCGCTGGGGCTGGCGATCTACCTGCGCAACGCGCTGCTGCCGGGGCCGTGGCTGTGCGCGTGGTATCCGCCCGACATACACACCGGCTGGGGCTACTGGCCGGTGTGGGCCGGCGTAGGGCTGACGCTGGCCGCCGGGGTGGTGGCCTGGCGGACGATCTCCAGCCGCCGGTGGCGCGGGGCGGCCTTCGGGCTGATCTGGTGCTGGGCGATGTGGCTGCCGGTGAGCGGGCTGGTCGGAGCGCGCGTGCTGGCGGCCCAGGACCGCTACTTCTACCAGCCGCTGATCGGCCTGCTGGTGGCCCTGGGCGTGGTGCTGCTGCGCTGGACCAGTGGCAAGCCGGTGCGCCACTGGCGGACCGTGGCGGCTGCTGGCGGCCTCGGCGCTTTGGCGCTGCTGGCGGTGCCGTACGATCGGCAACTGGCCTGGGAGTCGCGCAGCACGCTGCGCCGCGCGCTGCGCGTCGTACGCCAACACCCCGAAGACCCGCGCGTGCGGGAGTACCTGGCCGCGGCCTACGATTTCTCGCACAACCACGACACGCCCGAAGCCCGCCAGGACCGGCCGCCGAACTTCGTGGCCGAGATGCTGAAGGCCTACCGCCAGGCCGCGGAGCTGGCCGAGCGGCATCCCGAGTACTTCGCCGACGACCACAATCGCGCGGCGTTTCATCGCCGGCTCTCCTATGCCTTCTGGCGGGCCGGGGCGTACGAGGACTCGCTGCAACAGGCGCAGCGCGCATACGACTTCGAGCCGGACGCGCCGCTGACCTGGCTGCGCCTGGCGGCGGCGTATCGCAAACTGGGACGCTGGGAGGACGCGCGGCGCGCGTATGAAAAACTCGAACAGCTCACGCCGCCCGACGCGCCCGAGCGGCCGCTGCGGCTGGTGGAATACGGCGACCTGTTGCTGCGACACTTCGACGACGCGCGCGGCGCGTTGCAGCGTTTTCGCGCGGCGCTGCTGTCGGACAAGCTGCCGCCACAGGCACTGACCGTGGCGATGCTGGGGGCGGCGCGCTGCGAGGTGCTGGTCGGCAGCGGGCGCGACGGCTTCAACCTGGCCATGACGGTGCTCTCCAACGATCCGGAGAACTTCGAGGCCGGTCGCATCGTCGCGCTCTACCACCTGCGCAGCCACCACTGGGAGACGGCCGTTCGCGTCTATGCCGCCCTGCTGGAGCGCGTGCCCACGGACTACGAGTCACTGCGGGGACTGTACAACGCCAGCGCGCAGTTGGGACGCTGGGACGAAACACTGGCGGCCTGGCGCCGGGCCGTGCAGGCCGCCCCCGACGACCGCGTGCTGCGCTCCTGGCTCACCTGGGTAGCGGCCTGCGCCGCGGCCGACGACACGCCGGCGCTGATCGAACAGACGCTCGGCCGCTGGCCGGACGACCGCTTCGCGGCCCTGGCGGCAATGCTCCAGGCCGCCCGCGCCGGCCAGTGGACCGAGGCCCTGGAGTGGATCGAACGGGCGGCAACCGGCGAGGCCCTGCCGCTGGGGCGCGAGCTGGTGCGGGCCGAGGCCCTGCTGCGGCTGCTTGTCGAGCGCGACACGCTGCCGCCAGGGGCCGCCGTGCTGCGCGCGGCGCTGCTGCGGCACCTGCAACGTGCCGGCGAGGCACAGGCGCTGCTCGAAGAGTTCCTCAAGCGACACCCCTCCAGCCCGGCGGCCGGGCTGGCGACGCAACTGCTGCGGCAGCCGGCCTCCCGGCCGGCGCCCTAGCCCGTGAACTTGCGCCGCTTCTCGCCCTTGAACAACGGGAAGTACTCCGACGGCACGCGGGCCTGGCGCATGATCTGCGCGATGCGGGCGACGATGTCGGGGTGCTGATCGGCCACGTCGTACAGTTCGCCGACGTCGTCTGCGAGGTTGTACAGCGCGATGCGCGGTTTGTCGCTCTTGCGGATGTTCAGACGCAGCCCCTTCCACGGTCCGATCCGCACGGCCTGTCCGCCGCCGTAGGCCCGGAACTCCCAGTAGAGGTAGTCGTGCGTGCGCTGCTGTCCGCGGCCCAGCAGCGTGGGCGCGAAGCTGAGCCCGTCGATCCCTTCCGGCACGGGGCCGCCGACGATCTCCATCACGGTCGGCAGCACGTCCCAGAAGGCCGACACGTGCGCGCTGGTCGTGCCGGGGCGGATGTGTCCGCTCCAGCGGGCGATCATCGGTACGCGGATGCCGCCCTCATACAGCGAGCACTTCAGGCCGCGCAGCGGGCCGGCGCTGTGGAAGAAGGCCGAGTCGGCGCCGCCGTTGAACGTCGGTCCGTTGTCGCTGGCGAAGATGATCAGCGTGTCCGGCCCCAGCCCCAGCTCGTCGATCAGGTTCACCAGCCGGCCGATGTCGCGGTCCATGCGGCTGACCATCGCGGCATAGGCCGCCCGCGGGGTGGGATGCGGCAGGTAGCCCTTCCCGCCCAGGTAGGGCGTTTCGGGGAACCGGCCGGCGTACTGGGCCAGCGAGTCCTCGGGCACCTGCAGGGCGGCGTGCGGCACCGGCGTAGCGAAGTAGAGAAAGAACGGCCGGTCGCGGTTCTGCCGCACGAAGTCGAGTGCCTCGGCGATCATCAGATCGGGGGCGTACTGCTTGCCCAGGTAGCGCCGGTAGAAGCGCGGATCGTCGGGCACCTCGTCGAGTTTCTGGTGGGCCGGGAACCACGGGTTGCCTTCCAGCTCGACGCGCTGGTCGTTGCGCCACAGGTGGTCGGGGTAGTAGTTGTGGGCCACGCGCTGGCAGAGGTGGCCGAACCAGTGGTCGAACCCCTGGAGATTGGGGTGGCCGCTGGTGTCAGGTCCACCCAGACCCCACTTGCCGATCGCGCAGGTGCGATAGCCGCGTTGCTTGAGCAGCCTGGCCAGCGTGACGGTGCCGGGCGGCAGGGGCAGTTGGCCTTCGCGCGAGTCTTTCTTCCAGCCGCCCAGCTCGTAGTTGTCGCGGACGAAGGCGTGGCCGGTGTGCTGCCCGGTCAGCAGCGTGCAGCGCGAGGGGGCACAGACCGGACTGCCGCTGTAGTGTTGCGTAAAACGCATCCCCTCGGCGGCCAGGCGGTCGATGTTGGGCGTCCTGATCTTCCGCTGGCCGTAGCAGCCCAGCTCGCCGTAGCCCAGGTCGTCGGCCAGGATGTAAACGATGTTGGGCGGTCGACGGCCCGGCTGCGCCGCAGCCGGCCGGCCAAGGGCGGCTGCCGCAGCGGCGGCGCCGGCGTACTTGAGGAAATCACGTCGCTTGATCGGTGGTGTATTGGACATGTGTCGCTCCACATGGGCCGCGGACGCACAAGACGCCCCGCCGGCCGCGTACCGGCGGCGGAGACCAGCGCGCCTACTGCCCGTATTCCAACTGGAAGGTGGCCAGGTCGAGCATGTCCACGTCGGCGTCGGCGTCTGTGTCGCCGCTCAGGCAGAAGTTGCCCTCGACGAAGGTGTAGTCCGGGCCGGCCAGGCAGTAGAGGAACAACTGCACGTCCGCCGAGTCGACGCGCCCGTCGCCGTCCATGTCACAGCAGCCGGTCGAGCAGCCGCCGAACTTGAGCGACAGCACGTCCCACAACTCGGGCCGGGCCCCGTCATAGCCCAGGGCCCACATGCCCACGCCCTGGAGGTCGTGGGCGATGGCCAGGTCGTACTTGAGTCCCAGGCTGTCGGCGTTGTCGAACCACACCTGCTGCCAGCCGCCGTCGTACCAGCGGTACCAGGGCGTCTGCGAGAGGTCTTCCCAGATCACGCCGTAGCTCTGTGAGGCCGGCTGGTCGTCGTAGAAGCGGGTCGAGCCGTAATAGGTGACGACGCTGGAGCGCGCGTCGGCGCTGGCGGTCTTCCAGTGGTGGCCGTAGTAGGGCACGCCCAGGATGAGTTTCTCGGGGTTGTTCTGCGTGACGGCGGCGTACTGGTTCTCGACGGTGTCGGTGATGTTGTAGCTGCCGCCGGTCAGCGGCGCGTTGGGGCCGGAAGTCGAGCTCCAACTGCCCCAGAAGGCATAGCCCATGATGAAGATGCCGTCGCAACTGGCGGCCAGGCCGGGCAGGTCCCAGTCGTTGCCCCAGTTGACCGCCGGCCCGGCGAAGGTGACTTCGCTGCCGGGCAGCTCGGCGTGCAGGTAGGCCGTCAGGTCGGCCATGAAGCCGTTGATGTGGGCCTTCCAGGCCGAGCCGCTGCCCTCGAAGTCGATGTTCAGGCCGTCAGCGGCACCCTCCAGCATCTTGGCCTTGATGTTGGCGAAAAAGGCGTTCTTGTAACTCGGCGTGGTGATCAGCGTGTAGATGTCGGTGGAGTCGAACAGCGTGGCCACCAGGACGACCTTCACGCCGTTGGCGTGCGCGGTGTTGATCAGGCTGGTCCACGGCCAGCCGTGATCGTTGCCCAGCGTGCCGTCGGCGTTGACCTCGACCGAAAAGCACGCGATGTGCGTCAGCAGGTCGTAACGCAGGTTTGTCGAGCTGCTCCAGTAAGGCAGGTAACCGAAAACCGTGGCGCACGGGCGGGTGGTCTTGGCGCCGCCGCGCACCAGCGGAATGACCTTCTGCCCCGGGGGGCCGATCAGGTCGGGCGAGGTGGGGCTGTCGCGGTGCAGCCAGGCCTCGTACTGGTGGATGCTGCCGCGGGCCGGCCCGTCGGCCGGGGCAGGGGCCGCCAGCATCAGGCCGGCAAGCAGCCCGGCTGCGAGCAGACCACGAACCGCCAGGCCGCACGGCGGTCGGTGGCGATGCGTAGGGGTTTTGTCGGCATTCACTTCCTCTGGTCCTCCCGTTCGAGCGTAGCAGGCCGGTCTGCCGGCATCAAGCGGAAACTTCGGCGGCCCGTGCGCATCAACACGGCGGGCGACGCGCGGACCGTGGCCGGCCGCGGCTGGCGGCGGCGGGGGGGGGGCAGTCCCCGGCGGCTATACCGGCCGTTGGCGGACGCATATACTAGGGGCGCGCCGGGGCGGGACCGACCGGCGAAACAACGTGGAGATCGGCACATGAAAGCAGCGACTCGGCGGTGCCAGGCGCGGCTGTTTGTCATTCTGCTGGCGACTTCAACGGTCGGTGGCTGCCTGGGCGTGATCGAACGCAGCATCGACGCGGTGGTGTCGCCGGCGGCGGCCGGCAACATCCAGTGGATACCCTACAGCGGCTTGGCCGCTCTGGCCCAGCTCGTGTTCACACTGGTCAACTGAATCGACTGCAGCGGTCATGCCCAGCCTGGTGATCTACAAGCCGGACGGCACGCAGGGGGCCACGATCGAGGTCGGACGTCAGCCGCTGAAGATCGGGCGGGCAGACGCCTGCGACATCGTGCTGCGCGACGACGCCGAGGTCTCGCGCGAGCACGCCGAGGTGTACGTCGACGACGAGGGCTACCTGATCGTTCACGACTGCGGCTCCAAGAACGGCACGCGCGTCGACAACGGACCGGTCTTCCGTAACGCCAAACGCGTCGTCACCCGCTCGCTGCAGGTCGGCGAACACCTGATCCGTGTGATGGGCGCCAAAGGCGGTGACGATTCGCAGGCGCCCGTGGTCTTCGCCAGCGACAGCGACGACCGCGTCGCCGACACGCAGTTCTTTCCGTCCTCCCGCCGGTTGGACCTCAACCAGCAGCGGCTCGAGCTGCTCATCCGCCTGACCGAGCGCATCGGCGGCATCTTCGAACGCAAGCAACTGCTCGAACAGGCTCTGGATGCCTGCTGCGAGGCACTGGGCTTTGAACGCGGACTGATCGCCCTGCGCACTCAGCGCGGCGACACCGAACTGCCGGTAACCCGCAATATCGAGCGCGACGAAAACGGCGTCTTCAAGGTCAGCCGCACGCTGATCAACCGCGCGCTGGTCGACGGCCAGCGCGCCATCGTCAACAACCCGGCCACCGACCTGGGCAACATCAGCGACAGTCTGGTGCGTTTTCCGATCTGCTCGGCGTTGTGCGTGCCGATCCTCTATCGCAACGAGATCCTGGGCGTGATCTACGGCGACCGCGTCACCCAGGCTTCGACCTACCGGCCCGAAGACGTGGATTTCCTGGCGGCCATCGCCCAGCAGGTCGGCAACGGGCTGGCCAACCTGCGCCTGTTCCAGGAGCACCTGCGCTCGCAACGCATCTACGCCGAGCTGGACCAGGCCCGGCAGATCCAGCGGCGCCTGCTGCCGTCGCAGCCGCTGCGCATCGGACGGGTGCTGATCGAGGGCTATAACGAAGCATCGTCGGCGGTCAGCGGCGACTACTACGATTACTTCGACCTCGAAGAC
>CAZRSM010000273.1:0-7207 GCA_964602755.1 uncultured Planctomycetales bacterium | reverse complement strand
GCCCCTCCCTGCGAGGGAGGGGAGTTTCGCGACACGCGCTCCCGCAGGTCCCCCGTCGGCCCAGGCGCCGGCTGCGCTGCCAACCGTCCCCCCTTTCAGGGGGGACCTGCAGGGGGGTCGAAGTCCGCGAATGGGAATGGCCGGCGGAAAGCCGAACCGTCCCTTCATCGCAGGGATTCTGCACTTTGCACTTGTCACTTTGCATTCGCGGCCGCGACCCTCCCCCAAGCCCCTCCCTGGAAGGGAGGGGAGTTTCGCGGCGAATACTCACGACGCCGACGCGAAAGCTCACGACGCCGCGCCCGGTCGGTCCGGGTCCTGCCGGTCCTCGTCCCGGGCCGGTGAGTCGATCGGCCGGTAATACTGGTCGCGTTGCCGCGGCTCGAAGCCCGCCGTGCTGATCAGCCGCCTGATTTCCTGTTCGTTGAGCCGGAAGGTGGTTCCGGCGGAGGAGACGACGTTTTCCTCCATCATCACCGATCCCATGTCGTTGGCCCCGAACAGCAGTGCCAACTGGCCGATCTTCGGGCCCATGGTCACCCAGCTCGACTGGATGTTGGGGATGTTGTCGAGATACAGCCGCGCGATGGCCAGCATGACCAGGTACTCGTGCGCGTCGGCCAGCAGCAGGTGCTGGCCGTCGGGACGCGGGCGGCCGGTCGACTCAGCGCCGATCGGCAGCGGCTTCCAGCGCCCCAGCGGCGTATTCTCCGGCTGGAACGGCCAGTGAATGAAGGCCACGAACCCACCGGTCTCGTCCTGGAGTTCGCGCAGGCGCCGCAGGTGCTCGATGCGCTCCTCGACGGTCTCGATATGGCCGAACATCATGGTGCAACTGGTCTTCATGCCCAGCCGGTGGGCCTCGCGCATGACGGTCAGCCACTGCTCGACGTCGGCTTTGCCGCGGCCGATGCGCCGCCGGACGCGCTCGACCAGTATTTCGCCCCCGCCGCCGGGGATGGTATCCAGCCCGGCCTCCTGCAGGCGCGCCAGTACGTCGCGCAGCGGCATCCGGTAGACCTCGTGAAAGGCCCAGATCTCGGGCGGGCTGAAGGCGTGTACATGAATCTGCGGATAGTTGCGCTTGATGAACCGCAGCAGGTCGAGATACCACGTAAACGGCAGACCGCCGGCCGGGTGGTCGTCGGCCGGCACGAGTCCGCCCTGCATCAGTATCTGCGTGCCGCCGATGGCGATCAGCTCCTCGATCTTGCGGCCGATCTGCTCGAAGCTCAGCACGTAACCGTCGGGTTGGCCGGGACGGGTGTAGAAGTTGCAGAACGTGCAGCGGGCCGTGCAGATGTTCGAATAGTTGATGTTGCGGTCGACCACGTATGTGCGGTACGGCTCGGGATGCAGCGCCAGGCAGCGCTCGTGGGCCAGTTGCCCCAGGTCGTGGATCGAGGCCTGCCAGTAGAGCTCCAGCGCTTCACGGTCGCTGATGCGGCGCCAGGCAGTCGTCGTAGTCGTCGGCTCGGTCGCCTGCTTGGTCACGTCTGCACCTGTCCGCCCCCGTCGCTGTGTTCGGCCGAGCGGCCGGAAACCACCTCGGCGGGCCAGTCGATCACCGCCGGCGGCTCGACCAGCTCCAGCTCCACGCACAGTCGCGCGAAGTGTTCGGCTCCCTCGACCGCCCGGGCGTCGAGCCGATAGCTCAGGCAGCGCGTCAGGTAACGCCTGGCCAGCTCGACCGGCCAGCCGGCCGGCTTGGCATAGGCTTCGGCCAGCCGCCCGGCCCGCGCCACGCCCCGGTCGCGCCAACCGGCCAGCAGGGCACCCAGCGCCGCCCGCTGCGGCTCGGGCATCTCGACCGGCGCCGCCCACACCGCGAACACGAACGGCAGGCCGGTGTGCTGGCGCCACGCTCCGCCCAGGTCGACCTCGTAGGCGAACTTGCCCCGCGCCGGATCGACCACCTTGTCGCCGATCAGCAGCACCGCTTCGTGCCCGGCGGCGTCTTCGTGTCGGGCGTCGAAGGGGGTCAGCTCCAGTCGGCGGCCGTAGAGCTCGCGCCACAGCACGTCCGCCAGCGCCACCGAGGTGTGCGAATCGCCGTCGGTCCACAGCCGCTCGATGCGATCGGGCGGCACCTGCGAGAAGACCCGCACGGTCATCGTCTCGCCGTCGCAGGCGATGCAGGCGTCGGAGACCACCTTCAGCCCGCCGCCGCTGCGCAGCACGTCGATGATCGGCACCAGGGCCGCGTCCAGCCGCCCGCTGGCCAGCCACTCGGGCAGCCGGGCCGGCACGTCGTAGAGCACCGCCGCTTCGTCGGCGCTCTCGTCCAGGCCGGCGATCAGCGGCCGGGCGTTGAGAAACGAGACCACTCCCAGTCGATACACGTAAGGCGACCTCCCTGCTTCGAGCATCAACCGATCCAGTATATCTCCCCGCTGCCGCAGCGTCCCGTCGTCGCAGGCAGCGTGGTACAATCCGCGCGATGCTCCGGGCACTGCTGCTGATACCGAGCCTGCTGGTCGCGGTCGCCGCCGGTTGTCAGAAGGCCCCCGCGCCGCCGGCCGAGCCGGACGCGCCGCGCGACGTGGCCCGCCGACTCGTCGCCGCCCGCGAGCTGCGCGACTACGCCACCATCGCCGCCTGCACCGTGCCCGACAAGGCCCGCATCGTGGTCGACCTGCTGGCGGCCGCCGACCACTTTCTGGCGGCCAATGAGCGCCTCTGCCGCATTCTGCGAGCCAAGGGCTGCGCGGCGGTGGCCGACGCGCTCGACCAGTCGGTCCTGGCCGATCACCTCGAGCTGTTCAGCCGCCACGTAGAGCTGATCTCCCAGACTATCGAGGACCGCCGGGCGCAGGTGGCCTTCACCGTCGACGGACGCTTGCCGCTGCGGCGGGCCGACTTCGTGCTGACCGACGACGGCTGGCGCTACGACCCCGGTGAGAGCTGCGAGCCGGAACTGGCCCGCACTTTCGACGAACTGGCCGCCCGCTTCTCCCAGGTGGCTGCCGACTGCGAGGCCGGCCGGATCGACCTGCCCAGCCTGCGGCACGAGCCACGGCGCCTGCTGGCGCTGATCGCCGCCCGGCTCCAGCCGCCCGGCGGGCCGCCCGCCTCGCGGCCGGCGCAACCTGACCCGTAACACCGGAGCATCTCCCGTGTCCTCCGCCGAGTCTGTCGAGCTTGACCTCGCACCGCGTTGCCTCAACTGCCATTACGTGCTGATCGGCATCGAGTCACCGCGTTGCCCGGAGTGCGGCCGGAGCATCGACTGGCCGGCGGTGCGGGCGGCGGCCGGCCGGCAACTGCCGATCGAGCGCCGCCGCGGCTGGGGTCGGCCGATCGGCCTGGTGCACACCTGGTGGCTGGTGGTCGCGCGGCCCCGCCGCTTCGCCCGGCTGCTGCGGCCCGAGAGCTCCACCTGGCTGGCCGCCGGGTTCGCCCTGATGTGCATGGCGGTCGCGATGGTTCCGCGGACATTCGTCGACACGATCGTATCACCGTTCCACTGGGCCGCCGGCGTGTGGTTTCACAACGAAGTCGAGGCGCTGCTGTTTTTCCTGCTCGACTTCCGCCGCGGCGAGCGGTGGACCGTTCGGCTGGCGCTGTGGCGCAAGGTGGCCTTCTACACCACCGCCTTCGTGTCCCTGAACCTGTACGCCGGTTCCCCGGGACTGACCTCCTCGGTCACAAACGCCAATTTTCCGTGGGTGCTGGATCCGTCGAGCTGGCCGCCGGATGACGCCGAGGAACTGGTTCGCGGCGTGGTCTACTACTGGTGGATGATCGCTCTGGGCCTGATCGTGTGGCATCACCTGCGGCGCAAGCGTGTTTTCCTGCTGATTCTGGCGGTTCTGCCCTGGGTCACGCTGGCGGCGTGCGAGGTCGCGGATCCGCTGGGCAACTTCATCGTCGACGTGGTGAACATCCTCCTGTCGCCATGATGGCTGCCTCGGCGGCCCGCGCTCCACGGCACAACTCATTGACACGTCGGCCGTTAGGCGTACTGGTGCGGGTTGCTGCCGAGCGTTATAATAATACGGCCGCGTGCCGGCCTCGAAAGACGCGGCCCTCGGACAGGTTCTTCTGGCGATCGTACCAGTTGCGGCGTGTCCGCCGCTGGCTCGCCCAGCGGGCGGAGCACGCTCACTACGGAACAACTTGCATGCAAGCAATCATCAAGAACAACGCCGGCAAGATCGCGCTGGGCATCATCCTGCTGGCAGCCGCGGCGGCCATATTCGCCTTCCAGGGTCGTGACAAGCCGGCCCGCAGCGACAAGGTACTCTACGTCTGTGTCGAGACCGGCAAGACTTTCCAGTTCGAGCGCGGCCCTGCCGTTCTGCCACGCCAGAACCCCGAAACCGGTCGCAACACACTCCTGCCGTGCTCGCGCCACGACGACGGCACGCTCGTGATCGGCTCACGACTGCGCGCCACCGTCGAAGAGCTCGACAAGCAAGGACTTAATAAGTTCGTAGATCTCAAGACCCTCGAGGTGAAAAAGACGCCTCAGTAAACGAGCCGGAGATTCTGAAGCCATGAATGAACCGCGTTCCCCTCGCTGCCGACCCGGCTTCACGCTCATAGAGCTGCTCGTCGTGGTCGCCATCATTGCGCTGCTGATCTCGATCCTCCTTCCCAGCCTCAAGTGCGCCCGCGAAAAGGCCCGCATCGCCAAGTGCGGCGTACAACTGCGGGCTCTTTCCCGGGGTGTGCAAACGTACGCAACGGAATACGCCGGATGGTTCCCTGGCGTTAACACGTCGGGCGTGGCCGCGCGTGCTGCACGGAGCGCGGAGGCGTTACGTCGGCCCGACGTTCCGGTTCAATCTTGGGATTGGATGAGTCCGGCCCTGAGGTACGAAACCGATCTGGGCAACACGCGCGCCGAGCGGCTGCGCACGCTGGTGACCGATTTCGCCTGTCCAACCCAGCAGGGCTGGCGCATCGACTATCTGTATCCCACCGGGCTGCAGCAGTCACCTGACGCCGCTGACTTTACCCCCGAAATCGTGGCCCAGCTGGCCCCCTTGAGCTATCTCATGCCCGCTCACTTCCAGTGGTGGGGCCAGAGTATGAAGCAGCGAGTTGTAGGCCGCAGTCCGCTGGGGCGGCCTCTTCTGGCCGAGGCGGCCTGGGGAGATACGAGTGGCTCCGCCGGCTTTGCTGCTTACCATCGGGGAGATTACACGTCTAGGATTGATAGAATAGGGCCTCCGGCAGAAAAAGTTCTCGCCGCCGATGGCATGCGATACCTGACGGAGAACGACGAAATCGACTTCGATCCCTCTCCCGCCCCGAGGTGGTTTGGTGCATTTGCCAGCAACGGCGCCTGGTGGGCTGGCTCGCAGGCCTACGGCGTCAAGAGCGGTACCAAGAACTGGGACGGGATGGCAGTTACGGAAGGCTCTGAATCGCGGGGACATAACCTCTTGTGGTCATACAGGCATGGGTGCGCTGCTCGAAGCAACGTGACCCAAAGTGTGTTCGACAATGATGGTGCCATAAACGCTGCATTCTTTGATGGTCATGTAGTATTGCTCGAAGATCGCGCGTCCAGAAACATCAAGTATTGGTATCCAACCGGCGCAATGACACGAGCCGGTGGCGCGCTCAACGGCTTGACCGATGTGCCCAACGACTGGACCATACCGTAGTACTACAGGGCTACGGCTGGCGGCGCAGCGAGATTGCGATCTCCGGGCAAGGAGCCTATGACGTGCTCACCGCTACGCGGTGCCCTTGCGCGTGGCAACATGCTCGATCGATGCTAGGTGCTGCGTGTGTGGTGCGCAAGCGTAAGGAGTACGATAGCATTCAGTTCGAGGTCATGTTTGTGCGATACCGGTAAGAGCGTCCTGATTTACAGAAAGGGGGGCACCATGTCCCGCTCCGTACCTTCGCCCACTATTCATCTTACTTCCGTGTCTGTCTTGGCATGTGTTTGGGCACTCATGTCTACCGCCATCGGTGCCGCATCAACCCTTTACGTCTGCGCGGACGGAAGTGGTGACTACACCACCATCCAGGCAGCCATCGATGCCGCCAATGATGGTGATGTCATAGTTCTATGCGACGGCGTGTACGCGGGAACTGGCAATAAGAACATCAGCTTTGGAGGCAAATCCGTTACCCTGAGGAGCGAAAACGGCTCTGCCAATTGCATCATTGATCTGGAGGGCGACGGCCGGGCGTTTTTTGTGTACGCTGGAGAGGATTCCACCACTACCATTGAAGGAATCACGATCAGGAATGGCTTCGTGGACGACTGGTCACCGGGCGGCTCCAATGGCGGCGCGATCTACTGCGAATCGACAAGCCCGTAATCCGTAACTGTGTCTTGGTCAACAATACGGCGTCCGGCCAAGGGGCGGTTAGTGGTGGTGGGGTATGCCTGTTTAATAGCTCCTGCCGGATCGAACAGTGTACGATTCAGAGTAATCACGTAATCGGCGATAGTTCAGCGGCCGGCGCGGGAATCTACTGCGGTTTTGGCGGGAACCCGACCATTAGGGATTGCACTGTGTCAGCCAATCAGAGTGATATGGACGGAGGAGGGCTATGCCTTGAGCAGGTCGATGTAGCAATTGCGGGATGCGTGATTACTGACAATGTCGCAGAATACGATGGTGGCGGGCTGGTTCTCTACGGTTCAACGGTGGAGGTCGTATCCAGTGATTTGTTGCGCAACTCGGCTGGGCTCGCCGGAGGGGGAATGTTCGCCAGGAGCAGCGGTGTAACTCTTGATACATGCACTCTAGACGACAATGCAGCCAGAGACGGCGGCGCGGTTTATTGCACATCGAACTGTTCCGTGAGCGTGGATAGCTGTGGCTTTCACGGCAATTCGGGAGCCTCCGGCGGTGGTGGCGTGTTTGGCGGGTATGGGTGTATACTGAACATCGTTGATTCCGTATTCGCGCATAACACGGCGGGTGGCGGCGGCGCTATTCGAGTGACGAATGGTGCGGAGCTTTCCGCATGGTATTGCAGGTTAATCCATAACAAGGCAACCGGCACGGATGCCTTTGCCGGAGGTGGAGGTGCGGTGCTCTGCGAGGCTGCGACGTCGCTGATATCGCACTCCCTGTTGTCGGAGAACGAGGCCGCGGGGCTCGGTGGCGGGGCGATACGCTTTTACTCCACGCAGAGTGCAGTGGTGACTAATTGCATTATCGTGGGCAATGTCGCGAGCGATTCCGCACTCGGAGAAGGAGGAGCTATTCTTTGTGACGGTAACGTCACA
>CAZRSM010000272.1:0-14504 GCA_964602755.1 uncultured Planctomycetales bacterium | reverse complement strand
CGAGGGCGAGGACAAGATCGTGGCCGAGGCCCGCCGGCGGGGGCTGCACCCGATGGCGGTGGTCGAGGTGTTCATGCGCAGCTACTACGAGGACATGGACGCGCTGAACATCCTGCGGCCCGACATCGCGCCGCGGGCCAGCGGGCACATCCCCGAGCAGATCGAGGCGGTCAAGGAACTGCTGGCCAAAGGCCATGCCTACGAGGTCAACGGCTCGGTGTATTTCGACGTGCACTCTTTCCCGGACTACGGCCGGCTCAGCGGGCGCAGCGTGGACGAGATGGAGGCCGGCGCGCGGGTCGAGGTCAATCCCGAGAAGCGTCACCCGGCCGACTTCGCGCTGTGGAAGCGGGCCGAGCCGGGGCACATCATGCGCTGGCCCAGTCCGTGGGGCGAGGGTTATCCCGGCTGGCACCTCGAGTGCTCGGTGATGAGCCAGAAGTACCTGGGCCAGACGCTCGACATCCACGGCGGGGGCATGGAGAACAAGTTCCCGCACCACGAGTGCGAAATCGCCCAGGCCCAGTGCATCACGGGTAAGCCCTTCGCCCGCTACTGGCTGCACAACAACATGTGCACGCTCAACGGCCAGAAGATGGGTAAGAGCCTGGGCAACGCCATCACGCTCAAGGAGGTGTTCTACGAGGGCACGCCGCATCTGGAAAAGACCTTCGAGCCGGTGGTGGTGCGACACTTCATCCTGACCAGCCACTACCGCCAGCCGCTGGACTTTTCCAACCAGGCGCTCAAGGCCGCCGAAAGCGGTTCGCACAAGCTGCGCGACACGCTGCGCGAACTGGCCCGGGCCGCCCGGCAGGCGCCCGAAAAGGAACCCTCCCAGCAGGTGCGCCAGGGTCTGGCGCAGATCGAGTCCGCCTTCCGCGCGGCGATGGATGAAGACTTCAACACCGCCGCGGCCATCGCGGTGGTCTTCGACTTCACGCGGCTGGTGCACGAGTGGATCGCCGCCGGCGCAGGACGTTCAGATCTGGCGGCCGCCGACACGCTGATGCGCCACCTGACCGGCGACGTGCTGGGTTTCAAGTGGCCGGCGCCGGTCGGCGGCGGTGACGAAGAGAAGCTCGATCAGCTCATCGGGCTGCTGGCCGAGATTCGTGAGCAGGCCCGCAAGGCCCGGGACTACGAGCTGGCCGACAAGATCCGCGATCGGCTGGCCGCCCTGGGCGTGCAATTGCGCGATACGCCGCAAGGGCCGGTCTGGTAGGCCATGTCTGTCGACTGTGCTATCCGCGCCGCTACGCCCGACGACCTGGGCGCGCTCTACGAGGTGGCGCGCCGGGCGCTGGTGCACGATCAGTTCAGTGCCGATCTGCTGGCCGAGAAACTCTTCCTGATGCCCCGCCGCGACGAGTTCTGCTGGCAGACGGTGCTGGCCGAGCGCGGCGGCCGCGTGGTGGGCTTCGCCCAGGGCGTCTTCGACCGGCCGGGCCGCAAGGCCTGGCTCGGGCTGTTCGCGGTGGCGCCCGGGTGGCGCCGGCGCGGCGTGGCGGCGCGATTGTGGCGCAGTCTGCAACAGAACTGGCCGGCGGAGCCGAGCGAAGTCGAAGTCCTGGCGATTCCGGGCAACTACTTCGCGCCGGGGCTGGACCCGCGCTATACCGCGGCGCTGTGCTGGCTCGAAAGGCAGGGGTTCGAGCGCATCGGCGACTGCGTCAACCTGACGGTGGCGCTGGAAAGAGGCTTCGAAACCCGGGCCGAGCAGGACCGGCTGGCGGCGGTCGGCGTCGAGGTCAGGCGGGCGCGACGGGACGACCAGCCGTTGCTGGAGGCGTTTTTCGACCAGCACTTCGGCCGCCACTGGCTTTTCGAGGCCGGCCAGGCGTTGCCCAACGAGCCGCCGACGCTGCACCTGGCGCTGCGCGGCGGGCGGATCATCGGCTTCGCGGCCCACTCGACCCAGAACCGCGAGTGGGGCTTTTTCGGCCCGATGGGGACTGCGCCCGAGTCCCGCGGGCTGGGAGTCGGACGCGTGCTGTTGTGGCACTGTCTCAACGACCTGCGCCGGGCCGGACATCGGCAGGCGCTGATTCCCTGGGTGGGGCCGATCTCGTTCTACCATCACTGGGCGGGCTGCGTGGTGCAGCGCGTCTTCTGGCGTTATTCGTTGCGCGGCGCCGCGGGGGCCGGCACGTGAGCCCGGCGGGTGGCCAGCGCGCCGCGCCGCGGGCGGGGTGGTTCGCGCTGGCGGTGCTGACAGTCGAGCTGGCGGCCAGCGGCGTGTGGCGATTGGGGGGGCTGCCCGATGCGTGGCGCGTGCCGGGTCGGCTCGAAGGGGCGGCTTCGCACCCGGCGGCGATCGGACTGCACGCATTGGCCGACGGGCCGGTGTGGGGGGCCGCACTGACCGCGAGCGTGGCACTGCTGACGGCGCTGCTGCTGGAGCCGCGCATCGGGTGGCGGCGGTCGGCGTGGCTGTTTGTCGCCGGAACGCTGGCCGGTGGCGCGGTGTACTTCGCTCTTGCGCAACTGGTGCCCGAGCTGGCGGGCTATCCGCTGCTGCTGCCGATCGGCGGCCTGGCGGCCTGGGCGGCGGCGGCCCGGGCAACCGGGCGGCAGACGCCGCCGGGGACGTGGACGGCACGGGGTCTGCAAACGCTCTGGCTGCTGGTCCTGCTGGCCGCGGTGGGCGTGTACTTCGTGGCAGCGCAGCGGGCCACCGCCTGGCTGCTGGCGGCACTGGTCGGCATGGGGGTGCATCGGCTGGGTCGCGATCCGCGGACGCGGGCAAGCGCGTAGCGCGGGCAGTCGAGGGCGACTGCCTCCCAGGGAGGCGCGGAGACCCGGCGCTGCGGCGCCTCGGCAGCGGCAGGGTAGGCAAAGGCGTTGCAGCGGTTATACTCGCGGTTCAAGTTGACACCTGCACGGGTGTTCCGAGAGTCTTCGGTTCGACGGATGCGAAGCGGGCGCGGCTGGTGCCCGGTCGACAGCAAGGACGGCTGCCTGATGGCCTCTGAATCCGCCGCCGGCAAGTTACGCTACCTGATCGTCTCCGGTCCCCACGCCGATCGGCCCGAGTTGATCGAAGCGCTGAGCAAACTCGCGGGGGTGCGCATCGTTGAATCGGCCGAGGAGGCCCTGGAGGTCATCCGCAGCCACGGGTGCGACCTGGTGATCTGCCCGGCGACGCAGATCGTGCCGCTGGCCCGCCGGGTGGGGCACATGCGCACCGAGAACTTCCTGGAGGAGATCGGGCAGGGGGCCTGCGTGGTGGACTGCGAGGGGGCGATCATCTGGGCCAACCAGCGGCTCAAGCAGTACCCCGAGTCGATCGTGGAGCGCATCCGCCAGGCGTGCGTCGAGCTGTGTGGCGAGTTCTCGGCCGAGCCGACCAGCTCCGACCCGGTGCGGGTCAGGAACCGCCGACTCGATGTCGACCAGGACTACAGCTTCGACCTGACGGTCTCGGCGCGGATCGGCGTGGACGGCACCGTCGAGCAGGTGGTGGCCCTGGCGTGGGACGTCACCGAGACGCGGAGGTTGCAGGAGAAGCTCGACGCGATCGAGGCCGCTGGCCACCAACTGGTCAACTGGGATCCCGAAACGCTCTCGCACATGGACGTGACCGACCGGCTCGAGCAGCTCGAGCGCGGCATCGTGGCCTGCTGTCACGACCTGCTCAACTACGACAACTTCGTGGTGCGCGTGCTCGACAAGCGCACCAGGCGGCTGGATACGATCCTGGCTACGGGGCTGTCGGAGGAGGCGCGTGACCTGGTGCTGTACGCCTCGACCGAGGGCAACGGCATCAGCGGGTACGTGGCCGCCACGGGGCAGCCCTGCATCTGCCGCGACACCACCAGGGACCCGCGCTACAAGCCGGGGCTGGAAGGGGCGCGCTCGTGTCTGACGGTGCCGCTGCTGCTGCACGACGAGGTGATCGGGGTCTTCAACGTCGAGTCGCGGCAGCCGGCGGCCTTCGACGACACCGATCTGCAGTTCGCCGAGATTCTGGCCCGCTACATCGCGCTGGCGCTGCACATGCTCGAGCTGATGGCGGTGGAGCGCCACGCGACGACGGACCAGCTCGCGTCCGATGTCGAGGCCGAGCTGGCCGGCCCGCTCAACGACATCGTGGCGCGGGTAACGCGGCTGATGGAGGACTACCGCGACAACGTCACGCTGCGCGAGCGGCTGCGCAGCCTGCTCGACGACGTGGACACCATCAAGGGCAGTCTCCAGGCCGTCACGCGGCCGCAGGGCGTCACCGGGCTGTCGCGTCAGCCGGAAGAGCGCGACGAGTTGCTGACCGGCAAGCGCGTACTGATCGCCGACGACGAGGACATCATCCGCGACACGATCGCCGACGTGCTCACCAAGGCCGGGGCCATCACCTGCGTGGCCGACGACGGCGACCAGGCCCTGGCGATGATCCGCTCGCAGCGCTTCGACCTGGTGCTCTCGGACATCAAGATGCCCAACCGCGACGGGTACGAGGTTTTCGCGGCGGTGCGCGAGGTCAACCCGGAGTGCCCGGTGGTGCTGATCACGGGGTTCGGTTACGACCCCAACCACACCATCGTGCGTGCCAGCCGCGAGGGACTGGCGGGTGTGCTGTTCAAACCCTTCAAGGTCGAGCAGTTGCTCGAAGAAGTGCGCGACGCGCTCAAGAGCACGGTGCCGGAGTGATGCCGGCGGTGCGGGTGCGGCTTGAAGCGTGCGCCGCCTTGCCCTACGGTAGCCCCTCGCAACCGTGCTGAATCGCTGATCCTTCACCTTCCCGTCGGCGGGCGGTCGCCGGCGGCCAGAGCTGGACGAGATGGCGCTCAAACACCTGACCGAAGAACAGATCCGCACCATGACGGTCGAGGAGAAAGACCGCTGGTGGCTGGAGAACGTCTATCAGGGCGACGTGCCGCAGATGACCGTGCGGGTGGTGGTCTGCGGTTTCGTGCTGGGGGGGCTGTTGTCGATCACCAACCTGTACGTGGGGGCCAAGTCGGGCTGGTCGCTGGGAGTGGCCATCACGGCGGTGATCCTGGCCTACGTGATCTTCCGCGTGCTGTCGCGAATCGGGCTGGGACGCAACTACCACGTGCTGGAGAACAACATCCTCCAGTCGATCGCCTGCTCGGCCGGCTACATGAACGGCCCGCTGATCGCCAGCATGGCGGCTTACATGGTGGTCACCAACACGGTGATACCGTGGTGGCAGATGGTCATGTGGCTGGTCGGGCTGGCGCTGCTGGGGGTGCTGTTCGCGTTTCCGCTCAAGCGGCGGTTCATCAACGAGGAACAGTTGCCCTTCCCGGAGGGCCGCGCCGCCGGCGTGGTGCTCGATGCCCTGCACGGCGAGGACGAGGACGGCAACAAGAACGTCCTGCCGGCCAAGCTGCTGGTGATCTTCGGCGTGATCGCGGGCGTCCTCAAGCTGATGCAGTCGCGGGCCATCATGGAAAAGCTGCGGCTGGGCGTGCTGGCGGTGCCGGAAATGCTCGACGAATGGTACTACCGCTGCGTCGAGAAGTTCGGCTGGCCGATGCCCGCCATCATGCAGATCCCCTGGCGCGAGCTGACCATCCGGCCGGCGTTCGATATCGCCATGATCGCCGCCGGCGGGCTGATGGGCATCCGCACCGGCGTCTCGCTGATGATCGGGGCGATCATCAACTTCTGCATCCTGGCCCCGCTGATGATCCAGCAGGGCGACATCCTGGGCTACGTCGGCGGCGACGGCGGCTTCAAGGTGGGCTTCCGGGCCATCGCCACCTGGTCGCTGTGGGGCGGCGTGGCGATGATGACCACCGCCTCGCTGTACTCGTTTCTGGCCAAGCCCAGGATGCTGCTGAGCGCGTTTTCGGGGCTGCTCAAGCGCTCCGACAAGCGCGCCGGCGACCCGCTCAAGCATATCGAGCTGCCGCTGTGGGTCTCGCTGGTGGGTGTGCCGATCGTGGGGGGCTACCTGGTCTACATCGCGCACTGGTTCTTCGGCGTGCAGTACTGGATGGGCATTATCGCGGTGCCGATGGTGTTCGTCTTCACGCTGATCGCGGTGAACTCGACCGCCCTGACGTCGATCACCCCGACCGGCGCGCTGGGCAAGATCACCCAGCTCTGCTACGGGGCCATCGCGCCGGGCAACATCACCACCAATATCGCCACCGCCAGCCTCTCGGCCGAGGTGGCCGGCAGCGCCTCGAACCTGATCCAGAACATCAAGCCGGGCTACATGCTGGGCGGCAAGCCGCGCCTGCAGGCCATCGGGCACGTGATCGGGGCCTTCGCGGGGGCCATCGCCTCGGTGGCGGTGTTCTATCCGTTGTTCCTGCGCAACGACCCGGCCGGGCTGATCACCGAGGAGTATCCCTACCCGGCGGTCACGGTCTGGAAGGCGGTGGCCGAGCTGCTGACCAAGGGCATCAGCGAGCTGCCCCTGACCGCCCTCTACGCCGTGATCGTCGGCGGCGCGCTGGGGATCCTGTTCGAGCTGCTCAGGCAGTGGAGCAAAGGCAGGTTCCCGCTCTCGGCGGTGGGTATCGGCCTGGCGTTCATCATCCCCTTCGACATCTGCCTGGCCATGTTCTTCGGCTCGTTCGTCTTCTGGCTGATCGGCAAGCTCTATCCCGACCCGAAGCAGCGGGCCAACGAAGTATTCGTTCAGAACCAGGAATCGATCTGTGCCGGCGGCATCGCCGGAGCCGCCCTGATCGGCGTGGCCGTGATGGCACTGGAGTTGTTCGTACTATGATCTGCGGCCTCTGTTCGACGAAGAAGGCTCAGCCGGTCGCCGGCTGCCCGGCAGCGGGCGCTGCCCGGGGGGCCTGGGCGGCTGTGCTGCTGGGGCTGACACTCTGGTCCGCGGCCGGCTGCGAGCGCTACTATCCCCAGCCCGACCCCAACGCGGTCTACTACTTCGTGGCCGGGGCGGCCTACGACGGCAAGGTGCGGGTGTGCTGGCCGGCGGGGCGGCCCTACGCCGAATCGATCACCGGGGCTTACCGGGCGCTCCAGAAGTCGCTGGCGCCGCTCGAGGAGCTGGCCGAAGTCGATGCCCTGTGGCTCGATGAGGATCCGCGCTGGGACGACGCCGAGGCGCTCAAGCAGCGCGTCGACGAGCTGCGCAAGACGGTCGTCGAGCAGGCCGAACAGCGGGCCGAGCGTCTGACCGGTCTCAAGGAGGCCGTGGCCGCGATGCCGGACGACTTCCCGCTGCCGGCCGGCGGCAACCGCGACGAGTACCGCCAGCGGCTGCTGGCCGTTCTGGCCCGCGGGAGCACGCTCGAACAGTGGCTGGCCGACGCCGAGGCGCTGGGACGCCGCTATCTGGGGCTCTACGAGGCAGCCCTGGCCTGCGTGCAGCAGCCGTCCGACGGCTGTCGGCAGCGTGTGGCCGAGCAGCGGGCAGCCCTGCGGGCCGAGCTCGAAGCGCGTCTGCTGAAGACGGCCAGGCAGGCGGCCCGGCAGGAAGCCGCGTTGAGCCGGCAGTGCAGCGAGCTGGACAAGCACGAGCAGCGCGACCGCTATCTGTACCTGACCAACCAGCTCGACTTTTACAAGCGGCAGCGTGAGAGCGTGCTGCGGGGCCTCCAGGCGTCGCTGCGCAAGGCGCGCGAGGAGTTGCAGGGCGCCGAGCGCCAGGGGAACACGCCGGCGCAGCAGTTGAAGCTGCTGCGCGCGAAGGTGGAATACTACCAGCGGCTACAGGCCCGTCTGAGTGCCGATGCGCAGGCCGACGGGCCGGCTGGCGGCGACCAGAGCGGCCGCGGTGACGGCCGATCGAGAGACGCCGCAGGGCCGCCCTAGCAAGGGGACTTGTGCGATGGCCAGTGGGAGCAGAGTCAGGCGAGTGGGGGGCGCCTTGATAGGGGGGCTGTTGTGGCTGGCGGCCAGCGGCTGCGCGCGGCTGATCACCGGGCATTACGTGCTGGTGCGGGCGACGCCCAACCCGGAGGCTTTCGCGGTCGACGATGCCGACTTCGACAGCGCCGGCCGTTACCGGGCCCTGATAACGCTGGGCGGGCGCAGCGCGCGCGAATCCGGCGAGTACAACTTCAACGGCTATCGTCTGACGCTGCGGCCGGCGGCCGGCGGGGTGCGGCAGTTCAACGCCGTCGCCAGGCCGGGCGGCACACTGGAACTGATGCTGGGCGAGAACAAGGCCATCCTCAAGCGGGTGGGCCGGCCGCGCGACGTCGGGCAGCGCGACGAGGAGCAGGGCCATGAGCAAGCCTGACCAGGGAGCCGGCGGCGAGCTGGTGCGCCGGCGGGTGGTGTTTTCCGGCCGGGTGCAGGGGGTTTTCTTTCGGGCTACCAGTCGGCAACTGGCCGCGGGCTACGCGGTGACCGGCTTCGTGCGCAACCTGCCGGACTCGACGGTGGAGATGGAGGTGCAGGGGCCGCTCGATCAGATCGACGCGTTCCTGGCCGCCGTCCGCCGGCATTACGCCGAGAACATCACGGCGATGGACGTGCAGCCACTTCCAGTGCAGCCGGAGGAAACCGGCTTTCGCATTCGTTATTGATTGGCGGCGCTGCCCGCCCGCGAGCCGCGTGCCCTGACCGGCGGGCGGGTTGGCGGTACACTGACCGACTGGCCGGGTGCCTGCAGCGAGCTGCGCCCCGGCCCGGGCGGCCAGCCGGCCGTCTGCTTCGAGCCATCGCAAAGGTGACGAACATGAACACTGGTTTGACGCGACGCATGGGGTTGTGGGCCCTGCTGGGGCTGTTTGTGGCAAGCGGGCTGGCCGAGGAGAAGCTGCCCGGCGATCCGCGGGTACTGACGGGCAAACTCGACAACGGCGTACGCTGGATGTATCGCCGGCACGCCAATCCGCCGGGCAAGATGGCCCTGATGATGCACATCGCCACCGGCTCGCTGAACGAGAAGGACTCGCAGCGCGGCCTGGCACACTTCATCGAGCACATGGCGTTCAACGGTTCGGAGAACTTCGCGCCCGGCGAGCTGATCCCGTATTTCGAGAGCATCGGGATGGAGTTCGGCGGCGACATCAACGCCTTCACCAGCTTCGACCAGACCGCCTACATGATCTTCCTGCCGGATACCACCACCGAGCAGATCGACAAGGCCCTGATGGTGCTCAGCGACCAGGCCTTTCGCCTGCTGCTGCTGGAGGAGGAGATCGACAAGGAGCGCGGCGTAATCCTGGCCGAGAAGCGCGCCGGCCTGAGCGCCGAGCAGCGTATCCGCGACAAGCTCTGGCCGCAGGTGTTCGCCGGCTCGCGCTTCGCGCAGCGCATGCCGATCGGCCTGGAAGAGGTGATCGAGAAGGCCCCGCGTGAGGAGTTCGTCGACTACTTCCGCACGTGGTACCGGCCCGAGGCGGTGACGGTGATGCTGGTGGGCGACGCCGACCCCGAGCCGATCATCCCGCTGATCGAGAAGTGGTTCGGCAAATACCGGGCGGAGGCTCCCGCGCGGCCGGCGGCGAGTCCGGAGTTCAAGCTCTTCACCGAGCAGCGCGGCATCGTGGTCACGGACCCGGAGTACGCCAGGTGTCGGATCAGCATGTACAAGCTGCTGCCCGGCCGGCCGGCGACCACCACCGTCGCGCACGCGCGGCGCGACCTGATCGAAAGCATCGCCACCTGGATCATCGGGCGGCGCTTCGAAGAGCGCATCAAGAAGGGCGAGGCCAGCTTCATCGACGCCGGCGCCGGCGTGCAGAACTTCTTCCACGACGCCGTGCTGGTGGCGGCCGAGTGCAGCGGCGAGCCGGAAAAGTGGGAGAAGATGCTGGCCGAGCTGGTCGAGGAGGTGGCCCGGGCGCGGCAATACGGCTTTACCGAGCGTGAATTCGAGCTGGCCAAACGCGACCTGCTGGCCGAGGCCCGCCGGGCGGTCAAGACCGAAGAGACGCGCAACGCCCGCGGGCTGCTGTTCGAGATGAACTCGGCGGTCAACAACGGCGAGCCGCTGCTGTCGGCCCAGCAGCAGCTCGATCTGCTGGAAAAGCTGCTGCCAGGCATTGAACTGGCCGAGGTGAGTGCGAGTTTTGCCGAGAGTTTCGCCCCGGGAGCGTTCGCCTACGTGGTGACGATGCCGGAAAAGAAAGACGTCGCGGTGCCCGACCAGCAGCAGGTGCTGGCCGCGGCGCGGGCGGCGCTGGCCCGGAAAGTCAGCCCGCCCGAGGGAGCCGGCGAGATCGCCAAGCTGCTGGAGGCCGAGCCGCAGCCGGGCAGCGTGGTCGAACACGGCAGCGACGCGGAGCTGGAGGTCAACCACTACTGGCTCTCCAACGGCCTGCGGGTGCACCAGCGCTACATGGATTACAAGAAGGACTACATCCACGTGGCGATCGCCCTGGCCGGCGGACGCATCGAGGAGACCAGGGCCAACGCCGGGATCACCGAGGTGGCCTCGCTGGTGTTCAACCAGCCGGCCACCGGCCGGCTCGATTCCAGCGCCATCACCGACGTGATGACCGGTCGCAACATCACGCTTTCGCCACAGCTCACGGGTGATGCACTGGTCCTGCACCTGCGCGGTTCGCCCGAAGACCTGGAGATCGGCCTGCGGCTGGTGCACGCCCTGCTTACCGACGGCCGTATCGAACAGTCGGCCTTCGACAACTGGAAGCAGCGCACCATCCAGCGGCTGAAGATGTACGAGAAGTTCCCGCAGTTCGCCGCGGTGCGCAGGTTCCGCGAGCTGATCAGCGGCGACGATCCGCGACTGACCTCGATGACCATCGAGCGCGTCGAGGCCCAATCGCTGTCGGCGGCCCAGGCCTGGCTGGAGCGTCTGGCCAGACAGGCGCCGATCGAGGTCGCCGTGGTCGGCGAGATGAGCGCCGAGCAGGTCATGCCGCTGGTGTTGCGCTATCTGGGATCGTTGCCGCCGCGGCCCCGCTCGGCCGCGTATCTCGACCCGCTGCGCACGGTCAAGCGGCCCGCCGGCCCGCTGAGCGCCGAGGTGGAGGTCAAGACGATTACGCCGCAGGCGATGGTGATCGCCGGCTTCGTGGGCTGCGAGGCCACCGCGTACGACGACGTGCGGGCGCTGGAGCTGGCGTCGAAGACGCTCGACAGCCGGCTCATCAAGCGCATTCGTGAAGAGCTGAGCCTGGTGTATTCGATCGGCGTACACAACGCGCCGGCCAACGTCTACCGCGACGCGGGGGTGTTCCTGAGCGGAGCGCCGTGCGCACCGAATACCCCCGAGCAGGTGATCGCTGAGCTGTCGGCCATTTTCGCCGATTTCGCGCAGCAGGGCCCCAGCGAGCAGGAGCTGGCCAACGCCAGGAAACAAGTGCTCAACCACCTGGATACGCAGGTCAAGGAGCCGGACTACTGGGTCAACGTCCTGGTGGGGCTGGATCTGCACGGCGTCGATCTGGCCCAGGTCAAGCGGCACCACGAGGCCTACGAGAACTTCACGCGCGAAAAAGTGCGCGAGGTGTTCGCACACTACTACGTGCCCGAGCGCACCTTCCAGGTGATCGCGGTACCGGTCAACGACGAAGACGAGCCGGCTGGGCCCGCCGGGGAGCAGGCCGAACCAGAGAAGGTCGGCGGTCCGCACAAGCAGGGAGGATGAGCCGTGATGAGAATCTCGCAGCGACGCACCGTCGGGTTGTGGGTGGTCGGACTGCTCGGCATATTGGCGGGCAATCCCGCCAGTGCGCAACAGTCTCCACCAGCCGGCGCCAGACAGAAGATTCACTCGCTCGGCGAGCTGCCGCGGCACGTATACAAGATAGAAGGTTCGGTCAGCGCGCTGCTGGAAGACGACGCGGCGTTCGCGGCGTTCGCGCGGCAGGTGCGCCGCGACCTGGAGGCCGACCTGGCGCGGTTCGAGATCGACGACGCGGCCACCTTGCGCAGCTACTACGGATCGCTGCTGTCGCTCGACATGCTCGAGGGCAGGTACGACGCGGCGCTGGCGCGCATCGAGCAGATTCGGGCGCTCGAGGACAAGCCGGCCAAGAAGCTCATGGCCGGTCTGACCACGCGGGCACTTATCGCCGCGCTGCGCGAAAGCGGCCAGCCGCCTGAGGCAGCGGCCACGCGCCAGGCGTTCGCCAGACACCTGGCCGAGCTGCTCGGCAAGCTGCCGTGGCAGGTGGTGGCCGACGAGATCAAGCAGGCCAAGGGACGGGCCGAGATCTACTCGCGGCAGTTGGTGCTGGGCATCGTGCAGAGCCGCATCGATCCAATAGCGGCCCGCAGCGGCGAGATCAGCGGAGATATCGCGCGTCAGGTGGTGTCGATGCGCTTCGTGCTCAAGTGCCGCCTGCCGCTCAAGACCGAGCTCATCGAGGTCTATCAGCGGGCCATCGACGCTCACCAGGTCAAGAAGGTCGACATCTGGCCGGAGCGGGCGGTGACGCTGACGCCGCAGACCAGGGCCCGGCCGGTGGTGATCGGCATCTGGGACTCGGGGCTGGACGTGTCGGTTTTCGACGGCCGGCTGTGGACCAACCCCAAAGAGCAGCCCAACGGCAAGGACGACGACAACAACGACTACGTCGACGATCTGCACGGACTGGGGTTCGATCTGGACGCGAACTACACGCCCCGACTGCTGGCGCCTGCCGACGAAATCGACGGGCGGCTGAGCGATACCATGCGGTACCTGGCGGGCTTTACCGACCTGCAGGCCGCTATCGACAGCCCCGCCGCCTCGGCGGTCAAGCGTCACCTGGCCGGCCTCAAGCCCGGCGACATCAGGCAGTTCATCGAAGACATCGGCTTTTGCGGCACCTATGCCCACGGCACGCACGTGGCGGGCATCGCCGTGGAGGGCAACCCGTTCGCGCGCGTCCTGGCGGTGCGGATCACCTTTGACCACCACATGATCCCCAAGCCGCTGAGCGTTCCGCTGGCCCGGCGGCACGCGCGCTCGTACCTCGAGGCCACCGAGTACTTCCGGCAGGCCAACGCCCGCGTGGTCAACATGAGCTGGGGCTGGTCGCTCAAGGAGATAGAATCGGGCCTGGAGGCCAACAACGTCGGCAGGACGGCCGAGGAGCGGGCCGCGCTGGCTCAGCGCATCCTGGGCATGCTGCGCCAGGGGCTGTACGACTCGATCAAGCGCACACCCGAGGTGCTCTACGTGGCGGCGGCGGGTAATTCGGACGACGACGTCGAGTTCGACCAGATGATCCCCTCGTCGTTCGAGCTGCCCAACCTGCTGATCGTCGGCGCCGTCGACCAGGCCGGCGAGCCGACCTCGTTCACCAGTTATGGCAAGACCGTGCAGGTCTACGCCAACGGGTTCCAGGTCGAGAGCTGCGTGCCCGGCGGCGGACGCATGAAGATGTCGGGTACCTCGATGGCGGCGCCCAACGTGACCAACCTGGCCGCCAAGCTCTTCGCCCTGCGCCCCATGCTCGACCCCGAAGAGGTCATCGACCTGATCAAGCGCGGTGCCGACCGCAAGGAAGGCGACCATGCCTACCTGCTGCTCAACCCGCGCCGCAGCGTCGAGCTGCTGTGCCGGGAGTACCGGCTCAAACCGTTCGCCCGGCAGGCCGACTGAGGCGATGAGCGACGCGCCAGGCTCCCGGCGGCCGGCGCGCCTGCACGCGGCCGGCGCGCCTGCCGCGGCGGCGCTGCTGTTGCTGCTGCTGGTAAGTGGCTGCGCGCCGCGGGAGATGGCCCGGTTCGCCGCTCGGCGGCCGGCGGCGGTCGATGCGGCCCATCTCGAGCAGCAGGAGACAATCGCCCGCGACCCGCTGGGCTATCTGCAAACAGTGGCCCGGCGCTGCCGGCAGCTCGAACACTACACGTTCAAGTTCACCCGCATCGAACGCCGCGGGCTGCTGGGGCGGCTGCATGGTCCCGAGCACATCGCCTGTCGCGTGCGGCGCCGGCCGCTGAGCGTCTACATGAAATGGCTCGACGAGGACGTCAAGTATGGCGAGTCGGCCTACGTCGAGGGCGGCAAGGTGCGCTTCGCGCCCCGGCGGGGCTGGTTCGGCGGCCCGCCGACGGTGACCCGCGTGGGGCTGATGACGCCGGTGGTCTGGGGTGAGGCCCGCCATCCGCTCAGCGAGTTCGGCCTCGAACGCCTGATGCAGCGCACGCTGGACGAGATCCAGCGGGCCGGCCCCGAGGTGAGCATCGTCTATCACGGCGTGCGGCTGGTGCCCGACGACGGCCGGCCGGCCCACGCCCTGGAGTTCCGCTTCTCGCCGCGTTGTCCCGAGCCGCGGCGGCGCGAGCTGTACATCGACCTCGCCAGCGGCTATCCGGCGTGCGTGCGACTGATGCGCAGCGACGGACGGCTGGAGGCGGCGTACTGGTTCAGCGAGCTGGACACCGACGTCCGGCTCGAAGACGCCGACTTCGTGCTCGAGGCCGAGCGCCGGACGGCCGCCTCTGGCGATGCTGCGGAGAGCGAACGAGAATGACGCCCATGAGCAGCCGGCAGGACGAGCGGTTCATGCGTCGCGCGCTACGTCTGGCCCGACGCGGGCAGGGGCGGGTGGAGCCGAACCCGATGGTCGGTTGCGTTATCGTGCGCGACGGACGCGTGATCGGCGAGGGCTACCACCGCCGCTTCGGCGGTCCGCATGCTGAGA
>CAZRSM010000271.1:0-1728 GCA_964602755.1 uncultured Planctomycetales bacterium | reverse complement strand
GAGCTTGCCGAAGTGTTCTTCGAACTCGGCCAGGCGTTCGGTGGTGGTGGTGCGCACGGTCCAGTCGTCTTCGCGGGCCGCCAGCTTGCGCAGGAACTTGCCGTACTGCTCTTTGAACTCCTTGCGCAGATAGTAGTTGAGTGCCCAGCCCATCACGTAGTCGTGAATACCCGAGCCGTCGGCCAGGACGAGCTGCTTGACGAATTGCCAGGGGATGCGCTCGGCCCGGCGGCCGTACATCTTGTGGTAGGAGTCGAGGCGACTGTAGTTGATCGAACCGAAGCTGCCGCCTTCCTGCGTGGGGGGCACCTCGAACTGTACGCACAGCCCCTCGGTCATCCACTTGCCGACATCGCCGCCTTTGGGAAAGATGCCGATGTTGAAGTGGATGGCATGCGTGGCTTCGTGCTGGACGACCTCGAGGTTGATGAAGTTCGAGTAGCGTTTGACCTCGTTCTCGGCCTTGCGTTTCTGCTCGTAGGTGGCGTTGCTGTCCTTGAGGATCTTCAGACGCTGGGCCAACGGCGGCCAGGTACGCATATCGAAAAACGCGCAGCGGTTGTTGGTACGCATGTAGAAGCCCAGCGCCCCCATCGACATGAAGCCGTTGAGCGTCTGGTAGGCCCGGTACTCCTTGTACGTCCCGAAGTAGTAAATCTCAAACTTGTGCTCGGGTTTCTTGGGCGGAATGTTGTACAGCCGCATGAACGTGACGTTCCACTTGTAGACGATCTCGAGCCGCGCCACCAGCCGCCGGGCCGCCGGCAAATCGGACGTGTAGACGCACACGAAGTGCGGCGTCTCGAGCACCTTGGCCTTCTTGCCGGCGATGCGCAGCATCTCCTGCAGCGACTCGCGATCCAGCGGCAACGGGTCCATCAGGTTGATGGGCTTGATGTAGTCCCACACCATCAGGTCCTCGACCGACTCGCTGCCGAGAATCTCCTGTATCTCGGCGTCGGTTATCGGCCGGCGGGCCAGGGTCGCCAGATCGGCCGAGTCGTCCGGCTCGCTGGGCGTCAGCAGCTCGATGCTGCGAACGGCGGTCTTCTTGATGCGCTGCACGATGCCCTTGCCGACCTTGACCTTGTAGGCGTCGCCAGAGTCGGTCACCTCGCCGGTGACCACGCGGCCGTTGGTGAGCACGAGGCGGTAAGTCTTGCCGGGCTCGATGGGGTCGTCGGCACGACACAGCGGCGCGGCGGTCCAGGAGATCAGCAACGCCAGCCCGAGCGGTGCCAGGCGAACTATGTTTCGGATCATCTCGCGGTCCTCAGTTTCTGGTCGTACGCGCGCTCCAGCCGGTCGGCGCTGCCCCCCGCTGGAGCGACCGGGCCAGGCCGAAACACGCTCGGCTCTGGCGCCAGATTATAACCGACGGGATGTGGCCTGTGATCCGGCAAAACGCCCGGGGCCGCGCCCCTCCCCCGTGCCCGCGGGATCGCCGGTTCACGGCTCCCTGAGGCCGGCGCCATCCACTGCGGAGGATGACCGGCCCCGTTGACTGCCGGCCTCGGGAGGCATAGAGTAGAGAAGTCCCGGGGCGTGGCGCAGCCTGGCTAGCGCGTCTGCATGGGGTGCAGAAGGTCGCAGGTTCAAATCCTGTCGCCCCGATTCTTGTAACTCACGCCGATGCCGTCGCTTACGGCCCCCTGCCCAGCAAGCAGTGCGGCGATTCACGGTGGTTTGGCGCGGAGCGCGCTCCGCGCAAACGAGCGGAGGATCGCC
>CAZRSM010000270.1:0-1587 GCA_964602755.1 uncultured Planctomycetales bacterium | reverse complement strand
GATGACGGCGCCGGCCGGCAGGTCGGGACCATAGCTGAGCGCCAGTCCGGCAGTGGTGAAGGTCATGCTCAGCACGACGGCGACGCCCATCATGCCGGCCAGGGTGCGGGTGAAGTGTCCGGCGATGGCGGCCGGCAGCGTCAGCAGCGCGATGACCATCACGATGCCGACGACCTTGACCAGCAGCACGACCGTCAGTGCGGTCAGGCACAGCAGCAGCAGGTAGTACAGGCCGACGCGCAAGCCGCGCAGCCGGGCGAACTGCTCGTCGAAGCAGATGGCCAGGAAGTGGTTGTACAGCAGTATGCCCAGGGCCACCACCACGGCGTCGAGCAGGGCGATCAGCCACAGATCGGCCCGCGAGACCAGCAGGATGTCACCGAACAGGTAACTCATAACGTCCTGGCTGTAGCCCGGCGTCTGGTAGATGAACAGCACGCCGACGGCCATGCCCACCGCCCACAGGGCGCCTATCACGGTGTCTTCGCGTTGCCGGCTGTAGAGTGTGACCAGGCCGATGATGGCCGCCGCCAGCAATGCCGCCAGCGTGGCCCCGTACAGCGGGCTGAGCCACGGCCAGTCGAAGGCGACCTGGTAGTAGCGCGCGGCGCCCAGCCCGGCCAGTACGCAGTGGGCGATGCTGCCGGCGATGTAGGTGATCCGCCGCACGACGACATATGTGCCGATGATGCCGCAGGCCACGCTGGCCAGCACACCGGCGAGCAAAGCGAATTGCAGCAGACGCGACGCGGCCACGGCGTGCAGGAACTCAAGCATCGCCAACCTCCTGGGCATCCCCGGCGTGCGGGTGCTCGTGAGCGTGCAGCAGACGCACCTCCTGGCCGTAAAGCTCCTGGATCACTTCGCCCGACAGCTCGGACCGCGTGTGCACGTGGACCTGCCGGTTGACACAGATGGCCGTCTTGACGTACTTCGAGACGAACGCCACGTTGTGCGAAACCATCACGATGGTCAGCCGCTCGTTGAGCTGTCGCAGCAGCTCGTAGAGCGCCCGTTCGGCGGCGATGTCGAGACTGCTGGCCGGCTCGTCGAGCATCAGCAGCTCCGGCTCGGCGGCCAGCGCCCGGGCGATCAGTACGCGTTGCCGCTGGCCGCCGGAGAGCGCACCGAATGGTCGGCGCCCCAGCCCGTCCAGCCCGACGTCGCGCAGGGCCGCCCGCGCCACGGCCTTGTCGACTGCCCGGTACGGTCCCAGGCGCCGACCGCCGCCCAGCCGGCCCATCAGCACCACGTCGAGCACCGTCACCGGGAACTGCGGGTCGAGGTCGCTGCGTTGCGGCAGGTAGCCCACCCGACGCCGGGTGACCCACGGCGGCTGGCCGAACAGCCGTACCTGTCCGCGATCGGGCGTCAGCAGGCCCAGCATCAGCTTGAGCAGTGTGGACTTGCCGCCGGCGTTGGGACCGATGATGCAGGCGAAGTCGCCGCCGTGGACCTCGAGCGAGACGTCCTGCAATACCGGCTGCTCGTCGTAGCCGAAGCTGACGTCCTTCAGCGCCACGACCGGCTCGCTCATGGTGCCTGCTCCCCCACGGCGGCGGCGATCTGCTCGGCCATGCGCCGCAC
>CAZRSM010000269.1:0-9835 GCA_964602755.1 uncultured Planctomycetales bacterium | reverse complement strand
GGCTGCGGCCCTATGCCTGCATGACCGCGGTGGTCCAGTTGCCGGCCGTGCTCGACCGCACGGTGCTGTTCGTCGACGTGGGGCCGGCGGCCAGCGAGATCGACGTGATCGCGCCCGGCGGTACGCTGGCCTTCTCGCGGGCTGCCAATGTGCTCGTGCCTTACCACGGCGGCGACTACGTGCTGGGCGAGGCCGGCGAGGAGGCCGAAGCGGGTGACGAGCAGCGCACGGCGGCGGTCGAGGCCACCGCCATCAGCGAGCTGCTGCTGGAGATCACGCGCACGCTGCAGGCCTTTCGGGCCACGGCCGCCGGCGTGGTGATCGATCAGATCGTGGTCGGCGGCGGCACGGGCATCGAGCCGGCGCTGCTGGAGGCCATCGAGGAGCGTTTCGAGCAGCCGGCCACCCTGTTCGACCCCACCGCCGCGCTGGGCGTGGATGCCGGCGAGGCGGAGAAGCTGGGCGGCTTTGCGGCTCCGCTGGGGCTGGCATGGGGTCTGGGACGCGAGGGGCGTTTGGCGCTGGATTTCCTGAATCCCAAGCGACCGGTCCCGCGTGGCGAGATCCTCAAGCGCCGGCTGCGTATCGGCGGGGCAGTGGCCGCGGTGATACTGCTGGGCCTGGGGGCCTGGGGCATCACGGACTTCGTGCAGCGCAAGAGCCTGCTCGCGGAGCTGCGGGCCGAGAACGCGAAGCTGCGCAAGAAAGCGCTCGAGTTCGTCAATCTCGACATCAGGCGCCGCGAGGCCGACGAGTGGGAAGCGGTTTCCAGCGGCAGCGTCTGGCTGGACCACCTTTACTGGATCACGCAGCAGGCGGTGGAGCCGGGCAGGAAGATGGTGATCACCGGTATCGACTTCAACGCGACAAAGAAAGCGATCGACCTGAAGTTCATGTGCACCGACTGGGAGGTGGCCAACGAGTTCGCCAAGCGGCTCAACGACTTCCGCGATTCCAAGGGCAATCCGATCTACCGCGTGGATCAGGGCAAGTGGGCCAAGAGCAAGACGGTCGATCCGAAGTTCCAGCAGCGCGTCGATTGCCGCATCGAGCTGCTGGAGCTCAGCGAGCGGCCCGACGTCAAACAGCGCAGACGCATCTACAACAAGCTCAAACGCATGGGGTAGCCGTAAGCGATGCAGAAACGCGAAAAGACAATGGCAGGAGTGATGGCGGGCGTGCTGGTGCTGTTCGCCGGCGTGCAGGCAGTACGCTCGCTGGTGATCGCTCCCTCGCAGCAGCTCGACCAGGATATCTACGCCGCCCAGGTGCGGCGCGAGAAGCTGCTCAAGATCGTCGACGCGGGACCGCGCACGATCAAGCAATGGCAGCAGCGCACCGCCCGCACGCTCAGCGACGACTACGCCAAGGCCCGCGACCTGTTCCGCGAAGACATCGCCACGTTGCTGGACCGCAACGGACTGACCCGCGAGCGCACCATCGGCTCGCTCAAGGAGCGCGTGGAGAAGAAGCCGCCGGCCCAGGGGTTCGTGACGCTGCCGGTGCAGGTGCGTGTCGAGGGCCACCTGACCAACCTGGTGAACTTCCTGCGCGACCTCTACCAGCGGCCGTACTACGTGCGGATCGAGAAGCTCACCATCAATCCCGACATCAAGGGGCAGGCCAAGACCAGGAAGCGCAAGCGGTCGACCGGCCCGCAGACACTCAAGATCACCATGACGCTCTCGACGCTGGTGTTGCCGATGGTCGAGAAACCCGAAGGCGTCGGGCATCCCACCTTCAACCTGGCCGACCTCAACGATCCGGACAAGGCCGAAAAGCTGCTGGCCTCGGTCAAGCGGCTGCGCAACCAGCCCGATCAGTACGCCCAGATCGCCAGGATCAGCCCCTTTGAAATCTGGCAGCCGCCGCCCAGGCCGGTGGCCAAGGCTACGCCCAAGCATGAGACCAAGCAGCCGCCCAAGCCCAAACCCAAACCGGTGGTCGACAAGCGCCGCGATGCCGACAAGTGGGTGATCGTCGGCGTCGCCAACGACGGCGAGCCGCTGGCCTTCGTGGCCAACTCCGACGACCTGACCGCGCCGCTGCGCGAGTACCGCCTCAACGATCGTGTGGACGACGGCACCCTGGTGCTGATCGTGCCCGAAGGGATCGTGGTGCGCACGCGGAAGCGCATCGGCGGGCGCTACATGACGCACGACTACTTCTACGAAGTGGGCACCAACTTCAAGCAGCGCGTCGAGCTGCGGCCCACCGAGTACCCCGAGATCCACAAGCTGCTCAAGCTGGCGCTGGGCGAGTAGCAGGCCCGCCTGGCCGGGGGGGACACGCGGTAGCGGGCACGCCGTGGCGCCAGAAGGCCCCCGGCGGCGGGCGATCCGCTGGTCGTTTCCTAAGTGCTTTGCCGCGCAATGCTTCGGGCGGTCGAGGGCCGGAAAAAACTCTGCCGCCCGGGCGTTACCTTTCGGCTGAAAACGGGTATAAAACACGGCAGGCGCACGCCGACGGGGTCGTTGGCCGCCGGCAGCGCGCCGCCGCCGCGGTGGGGGTCGCCGGCGTGGCCCCCGATCGCACCAGCGAGCAGCGGCCGGCCTGGTGGCGGGTCGCTTTGAAGATAAGGCTTAGCCAGCCAACTCCGCACGAGAGTGCCGGATGGGAATAACGTCAGCACAAGCAGGATGGGCCGCCCGGGGGCGGGTGGTCCGGTTCCGGTATGGATTGAGGTGGTAGCATGGCGCCCCTGAATTCGCAGCGCAATCTCTGGGCACCGCTGGGCGTGGTGCTCTTCGCCTGGCTGATCGCGGGCCTGGTCCTGAGCCAGGATCAGGAGGCCGGCACGCAGCAGAGCCACGCGGTGGCGCGGCACCCTGCCCGAACGCCGGCGGACGCCGCCGCCAGAGCCGCCGACGGCGAGCACTCGGTCGCCGTGGCTGACGTCAGCCCACAATCGCCAGAATCCGCCAGGAACGCGCAGGGCGTGGCCGACGGCGGCTCACCGCTGATTGCGTCCGCCGCCCGGCAGGAGCCGCAAGAAAAGCCCGCTGCGCGCCCTGTGTCCAGGAAACAACGGACGCCACGGTCGACCGAGAGCGAGCACGACCAGGGTCAAGAGCAGCCCGCGCAGGCCGCGCGCCAGGCCCCGCAGCCGGCGGCTGCCGCCAAACAGGACCGGCCCCAGCCGGTGACGCGCCCCGGCGGCAAGCCTGCGGACACCAGGTCGGCTGCCACCTTCCCGGCCACGCAGGAGGCCAGGCAGCGCCTGTCGCAGTGGAAAGAGCTCAACCACGCCGCCACGCAGAGCGCCAAGCAGTTGGCCACGCGCAGGTCGCAGCCTGGTACCCAGCCTGCGGGGGCCACCACGCGGCCCGGCGAGCACAGGTTGCTGACGCGCGAGGAGCGCGAGAAGCGCCTGGCCGAGATTCGCGCCCGGCGCGAGGCGGCCCGCAAGCGCGCCCTCGAGGCCCGCAAGCAGGCCGCCACCAGGCCGGCTGCCGTTGCCCGCAAGCCCGAGGGCAAAAAGGAAGTCAAGGCCTCGCCGCTGCCCAAGTCACCCGACGGCCGCGACTACTTCATCTCGTTCGACGGCATGCCGTGGGAGGACGTCATCCGCTACTACGCCAGGCTGGCGGGCAAGCCGCTGATGCCGACGGACACGATAGTGGTGGGCGAGCTGACGTATCACAGCAAGCGGCGCTTCACCAGGGAGGAGATGCTCGACGAGCTGAACTACCTGCTGATCCAGCAGAACACCTTCGTGGTGGAGACGCCCGACTACATCTACCTCATCCCGCTCTCGGAGATCGACAAGTACCTGCCGCTGGACCGCGTGTTCGATTCGGTCGCGGCGTTCGAGCGGGCCGGGCTCAGGGACCTGGAGCTGTGCCAGGTGCTGATCCAGATCAAGGACCGTCCGGCCGAGGAGATCCGCGACATGCTCAGCCCCAGCATGCCCGATCACGCCTTGCCGGTGGTGGTGGGCAAGACCAACAAGATCAAGATCACCGGGCTGGCCCAGGACGTGCGGCGGTTCCTGTCGCTGCTGGCGATCGTCAAGGCCGAGCAGTACGACCCGCGCACCACGCGCTTCATCAAGGTCGAGACCAACGTGCGCGAGGTCGAACGCATGGTGCGCGAGGTCTTCGGCGTCCAGCAGGCCCAGCGGCGCTACAACCGCGAGACCAAGCGCTTCGAGACGGTCGGCGGCAACAGCAGCATCATTATCATCCCCGACGAACGCACCAAGAACCTGATCGTCAAGGCCACGCCCGACGAGCTCAAGCGCATCGAGGAGTTCGTCCACAAGATCGACCAGAAGCCCGACATCGGCGAGTTCAAGACCACCGTCATCAACGTCAAGCACGGCAGCGCCGGTGACATCGCCGGCCTGCTCAACAAGATCCTGCAGCAGGAGCAGGGCCGCCCGGCGCGAACGCTGCGCAGCCCGCGCACCCGTACCACCCGCACCCGTACCACGCGCAGCCAGACCCCCGCGCCCGAGGACATCATCGTCGAAGACCTCTACGAGCGGGTCAAGAAGACCGTCCGCATCGTGGCCGACGAGCGCACCAACAACCTGATCGTCTACGCCAACGACGACGGCCTGCGGCGCGTGCGCGAGATCCTGGAGCAGATCGACCAGCCCGTGCCGGCCAACTTCAGGACCTTCAAGCTCAACTACGCCCGGGCCGAGGAGATCCAGCCAACGCTCGAGCAGATCGCCCGCGGCATCAGCGGCCCCGGGCGGCGCGGCGGGCGGGCCCTGACCATCGTGGCCGACCCGGCCACCAATGCCCTGCACGTGCTCGGCGAGCGCGAAGACCTCACGCGCGTCGAGCAGATCATCGCCGAGCTCGATGTCGAGGGCGCCCAGGAACGCTGGCACTTCATCGAACTGAAGAACATCACCGCCAGCCAGGCGGCGGCCATGGTGGCGCCGGTGCTCAAGGGCGGCGCGGCGGCCCCGCGGCGCTTCGGGCGGCGCGGCGGGCGGGTGGCCGCCACGGCCCAGACCATCCCGCTGGACGAGGCCAGCACGCTGATCGTCATCTGCTCCGACGAGGAGTGGGCCAAGGCCGAGAAGATCCTCAAGATCGCCGACGAGAACGCCTACAGCGTGCGGCCCGAGATCAAGTTCTTCGACGTCAAGCAGGGCGACCCGCGGTCGATCGCCAACACGATCCAACAGCTCTATGCCAACTACAGCCATCCCGTGCTGGGGCGCTCGCGCGTGCTGGTCGACGTGGTGGATGAGCGCATCGTGGTGCAGGGCGTGCGCCCGGCGCTCGAAGAGATCGCCTCGCTGATCACGACGCTCGACGTGCCGCCGGCCGACAACCCGCTGGTGATCATCCCGCTCAAGTACGCCGACGCCACCCAGGTGGTGCAATACGCCAGCAGCCTGCTGCCGCAGACGGCCCGCACCGGCCGGCGCGGCCGCAGCCCGGCGGGCGTGATGCTCCAGGCCGACCCGGTGACCAACTCGCTGCTGATCCAGGCCGACCGGCTCACGGTGGAGCGCGTCAAGGCTTTCTGCGCCGACATGGAAGCGCAGGTCTCCGAGCAGCAGCCCGAGCGGCGCTACTACACGCTCAAGAACGCCGTGCCGCGCGACGTGGTCAGCGCCATCAACAGCCTCTTCGGCGGCCAGGTCGGCCGTCGCGGGCGGCGCGGTCCGGTGGGCACGCAGGTCAAGACCGTGATCGTCGGTAACCAGGTGGTGGTCGACGCTCCGGCCGACAAGCAGCGTGAGATCGAGGCACTGATCCAGCAGCTCGACGACCTGAGCGACAAGGGCATCACCACTCTGCTGGTCAAGATGCCGGGAGCCGACGTGCGCTCGATCGCGCGCAAGCTGACCGACGCCTTCCGCGACCGCGTGCGCAGCCAGGGCGTGGTGGCCAAGTTCGCCGACGATCCGTCGACCGAGACCATCCTGGTGACGGTTTCCAAGGACGTGGCCGACGAGGCCAACCAGTTGCTCGAACAGTACCGCGAGGTCAGCGCCGGGCTGGTCAACCAGACCGAGTTCTATCAGCTCCAGCACGCCAACGCCAACGAGGTGGCCGGCTGGCTGCGCAACGAGCTGGTCACACTGATGACCAAGAAGTTCGGGCGTTCGGCGGCCCAGCAGGTGCGGGTCACCGCCGACAACCGCACCAACCGCGTGATCATCAGCGCGCCGCAGGTGGCGGTGCAGGCCGCCATGCCGCTGCTCGAGCAGTACGACGTGCCGCAGAAGGAGCTTTCCAACGTCTCGCCCATGGTGACCGAGACGCGCAAGCTGCCCGGGCTGGACGTGGCCAACCTGGCCAACCAGCTCAACCGTGCCTGGCGCGAGCGTGACCGCAGCCGGGCCGACAAGCTGCGCACCACCTTCGGCTACGATCGGCTCACCGAGATGCTGATCATCACCACGCCCAAGGACACCATGCCCGAGATCGAGGAGCTGATCAACAAGTTCGTGGCCGAGACCGAGGGCATGAAGCCCGAGCAGCGCTTCATCCAGATCAAGAACGCCGACGCCAACTACATCGCCAGCCAGTTGCGCAACATCCTCAACGTGCGCATCAGCAGCCGCCGCGGGCGTGACGTGGCCAACCGCGTCAACATCCAGGTCGACAGCCGGCTCAACCGCGTGATCATCAACGCGCCGCAGTTCGCGATCGAGATGGCCGAGGCGCTGGTCAAGGAGCTGGACCAGCCGCCGACCACCGAAAGCCAGTTGCGCACCATCGCGCTGACCAACGCCGACGCCAACACCATCTACGGCATCCTGCGGACCATCTTCAGCGAGAAGATCCGGGCGCGCACCCTGTCGATCAGCGTCGAGCCGCTGACCAACTCGCTGATCGTGGGCGCCAACAATGAGGACTTCGAGGACATCCGCCAGTGGGTCGAAGATCTCGACAGCAAGGCCACCGAATCGATCAGCGAGCCGGTGATCATCGAGCTGAAGAACGCCAGCCCGTGGGACGTCTACAACGTGCTGCAGAGCACCTTCGTGCGCAAGGGCTACGGCCGCCGGCTGCCGCCCAACAAGCAGATCAAGATTTCGATCGTGGCCGGCCGCAGCCTGGTGGTCCAGGCCCCGCCCGACAAGCTCAAGCAGATCCGGGAACTGGCGGCCAAGCTCGACCAGATCGGCAAGGACGAGATGGTCATGCGGGCTTATGAGCTGCCCGGCTTCGGCACGCAGCTCAACCAGTTCGCTCGCCAGATCGAGCGGGCGGTCAACGCCCAGCGCGACCGGCGCGAGCCGCCGGTGAGCATCACGCCGCTGCCGGCCCAGGACACGCTGGTGGTCACCGCCACGCAGAACAAGCTGCCCGAGGTCGAGCGGGCCATGGAGCAGTTCAAAGGGCTGTACAAGCCGCATGAAATGAAGACCTTTGCGCTGCTCAACGCCGACGCCAACGCGGTGTATCAGGCCCTCTCACGCGTGCTGCAGCCCAAGATCCGGGCCGGCAAGATCCAGCTCAGCGTCGAGGGTTTGACCAACTCGCTGATCGTCTCGGCGGCCGAATCCGAGATGGCCGAGATCGAGCAGTGGGTCGGGAAGTTCGACGAGACCGCCGCCGAGGCCATCGTGCCGCCGCGCATTTTCGAGGTGAAGAACGCCAACGCCTGGGAGGTGCGCAATATCCTGCAAAGCACCTTCCTGCAGAGCGGAGCCACGCGCCGGCAGCGGGGAATGGAGATTCGCTTCGACGTGCTGGGCGGCCGCAGCATCGTGGTCAAGGCTCCGGCCGAGAAGATGAAGGACATCGAGCAGCTCATCAAGCAGCTCGACGAGGTGGGGGCCAACAAGGCCGAGGTGCGCACCTACGTGCTGTCGGGCATGGGTTCGCGGCTGAGCGAGTTCGCCCGCCAGCTCCAGACCGCCCTCGATCGGCAGCGCAGCGGCCGCGAGCCGCGCATCTCGATCACGGCCTACCCGCCGGCCGACGCCCTGATCGTGGCCGCCCGCGAAGACCAGTTCGAGCGCGTCGAACAGCTCATGGAGCAGCTCAGGCCGCTGATGGAGGTGGTCAAGAGCAAGACAGAGTTCTTCACGCTGAAGCACGTCGACGCGACGCAGATCGTCAACCTGGTGCGCGATCTGGTGCAGAAGCGCAGCCAGGCCCGCGGCAAGCGCGGCTCGCAGGATTTCAGCGTCTCGGCCGATCCGCGCACCAACCGGCTGATCGTCTTCGCGCCCGAGTCGATCCTGCCCGAGGTGCGGGCGGTGGTGCAGGAGCTGGACGTCGAGGTCGAAGATACCGACGTGGTCACCATCACGCTCAGGTACGCCGACCCGTGGGAGACGCGCAACGTCATCAATGATGTCTACGGCTATCGCGGCAGCCGCCGGGGCCAGTCGCAGACCGAGCAGGTCTACGTGACCGTCAACAACAACACCCTGATAGTCAAGGCGCCGCCGCGCAAGCTCGAAAAGATCAAGGCCCTCATCAAGCAGATCGACTCGCCCAACCCCAACCAGTTGCAGGTGCGGTTGTACCGGCTCAAGGTGCTCAACGCCCAGCTCGTCTCGCGCCAGGTCCAGATGTTCCTGGCCGGCATCGGCGGCAACTACCGCCGCGGCGAGATGCGTCCCGGAGCCTTTGCCGAACCGAGCACCAACACGCTGGTGGTCATGGCGCCGGCCGACAAGCTGCCGTTCATCGACGACCTTATCAACCGCATCGAGGCCGAGGCCCCCGAAGGCGCCGTGACGCGCGAGTACGTACTCAGGAATGCCCGCGCCGAGCAGGTGCGCCAGCACGTCGAACAGATGCTGCGCGTCAAGGTCGCCGAACGCGAGGGCGACGTCCGCGGGCGGCGCATGCAGCAACTGACCGCCGTCATGGCCGATCCCGGCGGCAACCGCCTGTTCGTCTATGCTCCCGAGGAATACCAGGAGGTGGCCGCCGAGCTGATCCGCATGGTCGACCAGGAAGTCGACACCGGCGAGGTGGTGCGCATCGTGCGGCTCGAGAACGGCGAGGCCCAATCGGTGGCCCAGACCGTTTCGCAGACGCTGGCGGCCAGCACCCGCGGCCGCGGGCGGGCTGCCGGGCCGGGCGGCGTCAAGATCGTGGCCGACGTGGCCGGCAATTCGATCGTGCTCTCCGGGCTGCCCAAGGACGTGGCCGAGGCCGAAAAGCTCATCGAGGAGCTGGAGACCACTTACGACGCCGTCCCCGAGCTGCACTATTTCACGCTCAACTACGCCCTGGCCGACGAAGTGGTCGATGTGCTGCGCGGCCTGTTCCCCGGCGGCCGTACGCCCGGCGACAGCGTCACCATCACGCCCGACACCTACTACAACCGCGTGCTGGTCACGGCCAACGGCCGCAAGATGCGGCAGATCGAAGCCGCCATCGAGCAGATCGACGTCGCGCCCGAAGAAGGTGCCGGCCTGGGCCTGGGCGGCCGCGAGGTCTACTTCGTCGATGTCTATCGCGGCGACCCGTGGACCATCGCGGGCGACGTCGAGATGCTGCTGCCGTCCAGCGAGCAGGGCGGTCCGACGGTCGATGCCGACCTGTTCGGCGACTACGTCAAGGTCGTCTGCCGGCCCAGCGAATTCCCGCAGATCGAGAAGCTGATCCGGCAGTTCGATCGCCAGGCCCGTCCGCGCATGGTCATCAAGGCCCGCAAGTTCATGGGCGACCAGCAGCGCCTGCTGCAGTTCCTGCAGGCCCGCGAATTCGAGTTCGAGGTTCTCACCCCGCCCAGCCAGCAGCCGGGCGAGTCGATCATCATCGACCTGCACCCCGAGGCCGAGCCGCAACCCGGCGCGCCGCGCAGCCAGCTTGCGCCCGCCGGCGGTGGGGCTCCCGCCTGGCTCGGCGGCGTCGTGCTGTTGCTGCTCCAGGAGTCGCCCCCCGCGGCC
>CAZRSM010000268.1:0-4731 GCA_964602755.1 uncultured Planctomycetales bacterium | reverse complement strand
TGGGCGGAGCAAAACTCGCGGATGCGCTGGCCGCCGACGCCGGCGCTCCAAAGCCGGCCGACCTGGCGGGCCTGAGCCTTGGCGCTGACGGCGCTGAAATCGTTTGGGACAGCGCAGCGCGGACGGCCGAAGTTCACTGCTCCAAGCCCGCGGCGATTTCCCTGACGGTAGCGCCAGGCGCCCGGCCGACGGTAGACGGGGCCAGGCCGCTGGCCGAGGCCAAGACGCTGGCCGCCGGTCGGCACATCATCACCGACGCGCCCATGGCGGCCGGCCTGCTGAACGCCTGTTCAGCCGCAGCCCGTCGCGCCGCCCAGGCCGCCGGCCGGCCCGAAGTCCTCGCGCCAAAGCCCGCCGGCCTGGACGCGCCCGAGGTCAAGCCCGCCCAGCAGGTCGCGGTCGGCGAGCATGTCAAGTGGCTGGTCCCCGACCCATCGGACGGCGGCCCGGACCTGTACGCGGTCTGCGAAAAGCGCGTCGTGCCAATCGCCGGCGGCAAGGCGCTGAAAGCCATCGAGCTGCCGGCGGAAGCGCTGTCGGCGGTTTTCTGGCCTGAGGAAAAGCTGCTGCTGGTCGGCTGCAAAAACGACCGGCTTTATGCCTACCGGCCTGACGGTTCGCTGGCGTGGTCGTTCGTCAGCGAGATGCATCCGGACGTGCGCAAGACGGGCAAGACCTACTGGTTCAAGAGCGCCATCCCCGGCATCCGCGGACTGGCCACCGGGAACCTGACCGGCCGCGGTACGCAGGCCTTTGTCGGCAGCGCCTGCACGGTTGAAGTCATCGACGCCCGCGGCCGGCTCATCAAACGCCTGCCGCAGTTCTGGGGCGCTGTCTGGCGCATGGCCATCGTCCAGACGCCCGACGGTGGGCGGAAGCTGCTGGCGGCCAAAATGCCCAATGGCGTCAACAACATCGGCGTCATCGACGGCAAGACCTGGCAGATCACCTACGACTTCGATGGCCTGCCGCCCGGCCATTCGTACATCTCCGGCTGGAGTTCGATGAACACCCCGCACCTGATAGCAGCCGACCTGGACGGCGACGGCGCCCAGGAAGTCGTGCTTGACGTCAATGGCTCGTGGAACCGCGTCAACGTCTACAGCGCCACGGGCAAGCCGCTGTGGTCGCACAGCTTCGGGCCATCGCTAAAGTACTGGCACGACCACATGCGCGGCCTGGACGTCGCGGACCTCGACGGCGATGGCAAGAAAGAAGTCGTCGCCGCTGAGGAAAGCGGCATCGTGACGGCCTTCGACTGCACGGGCAAGCGCCTGTGGGCCATCCGCCTGCCCCAGCCGCCGACGGACCTGGCGGCCGTGCCCGCTGGCGCCCGCGCCGTCGTGGCCGTCGGCACTCACCTGGGCCGGGTCTATTTCGTCGGCGCAGGGGGCCGTGTTCTTGCCCGCGCCCAGCTTGAAGGCAATGTCACCGACGTGCTTGCGGCGCCGGACGGCTCGGCCTGGGCTGCCACGTCCGGCGGCGTGGTCGCCCGGATTGCGCCGCCCCGATAGCTGCGGACAGCGGGCCGCTGGCAGCCTGGCGCCATGCCGACATTGATGAACGCGCGTTCATCATGCGTGGGGGGATAGACCGATGACAGTTCTGCTCGCCGCCCTGGCTATCTGCGGCCAGGTCCGCATCACGGGCATCACCTACGACGCCCCGGCCCTGTACCTCGGCGACCGCTGGGCCGACAAGACCGGGAAAATGCTCGTAGACACCGAGGTCGGCCGCGACAAGGCCGTCATCTTCAACCGCGCCTCGCACACGGTCATCACATTCCATCTGCCCGACCTGTACCGCATCGACCGCGTCGTCGTCCATTGCCACCGCTACAACAACAACTACCGCCTCCGCCGCGTGCGCCTCGAAATCCAGCAGGGCGGCGTTTGGGTGCCGGCTGACGAAAAGCCCGGCTTCATCATGCCGTACGACGCCCAGCACCGTGACTTTGACATCGCGCTGGAGGGAAAGGGCATGGTCACCGACACGCTTCGTCTGGTCTTCGCGGCCTCGGCCGTGCTGGCCATTTCCGAGGTCGAGGTCTTCGGCGGGCCGGCCGAAGTCTCCCGCGCGGCGCTGCTGGCCGGTCGCAAGCCCGCCGCTCATGCGCAGGTCGTCCAGCTCGACGCCGACGGCGACGGCAAGCTCGACCTGGTCCTGGAAAATCGCTTCGTCCGCCTCGTGATATGCCCTTCGCGCGGCGGCGTGGTCCGCAGCTTCGTCCACCACGCCACGGGCTTTGAGATGGTCTGCGCTCAGGGCGCGAACTTCGGCCTGCTGCGCGAGCAGCTCTGGAAGCCGCGCTACTTTTTCGCCGACCTGCCCGCCGCCGCCGACAAGGGCACGTCCAAGGCCGCAGCGTGGGCCGAGACGCGCATCACCGGCGCTGGCGGCATGATGTCCTTCACCCACTCGCGCAAGCGCGTCACTCTGCGCGACGACAGCCCCGCCGCGCTCGTGGAATGGCAAATCACCAACGACCCGTCGTCGATGACCGAGTACGAATACGGGCCGTGGATGCACAACTGGGTCGGCCGCACCGGCGCCGTCACGCACTACTTCGTGCCGACCGTCGAGGGCGTCAAGGAGTTCACGCTCAAACCCGGCGCGCTCAAGGACCAGGTGAACCTGTGGTACTGGCAGCCCGCGCGCGGCTGGATGGCGGCGGTCAGTGAGGGTGCGCCAGGCGAGCCGCCCGCCGGCCTGGCCTTCGTTGTGCCCTACCGCAATCTGGCCTGCTTTTACCACTGGGCCGGCCGCGCATCCCCCGCGGCCACTGCCGAGTGGCGCCACGGCCTGGTCAAGCTCGCCGCCGGCCAGTCCTTCACTGCCCGCTACCTCATCGTGCCATTCTACGGCCTGCGGCGCGTCGATGGCGTCTGTCTCATCGGCCCGCGCTCGCCGGACGACATCAGCTCGCCAGCCGCCATCCCGCCGGTGGTCGTCGGCTCGATCGAGCTTTCCGGCGCCGGCGGCCAGGTCAAGGTACGCGTGGAGGTCTTCAACCCGCCCGACCTCAAGCAGCCGTGCACGGCGGTGGTCCGCTGGCGCGAGTACCCCGGCGGCCAGTGGCGGGAGCTGGCGCGCACGACGCTCGGCAAGCCCTGGCCCGGCGGGGGCCGAATTCACGTCAAGTCGCTGGAGCAGTTTGATGGCGTCACACGCGCCTTCGATGGCCCCGTGCCCGGCGCCGCCGGAAAGGCCGTCGTGGTCTCGTGCCAGCTCCTGGTGGGCGGCCAGGTGGTCGGCGAGTTCGAGCGGTTCGAGAATTTCTCAGCCGCCCACGTGGCCTATCGGCTGGCGCCGGTTGAAAAGCGCATCGCTCGCGTCGAGACCAAATCAGCCGAAGGCCTGGCTCGCCATGACCTCGCCGCCGACGTGGCCACTCCCCACGTCGCCTGGGCGCGGCCATACGCTCGCGGCCCCATCCGCGCTCTCGTGCTCTGCGACGACGAAAACGCCCGCGAGGTCATCGAGCTTGCCCAGCGCCTCGAAATGAAGTTCACCTACGTCAAGTTCCGCACGACGTGGAAAAAAGAATGGGTGTGGCACGGCGACCGTAGCATCCCCAGCCTGCAAGCGGGCCAGAAGCGCCTGCTGCAGGCCCTCGACCGCGACTACGACGTGGCCATCATCGCCGGCTTTGACTGGCAGCACCACTTCACGCCCGAAATCCGCGCCAAGCTGGCCGCGAAGGTCCGCGCGGGCATGGGCCTGGTGGCCATCATGCCCTGCGGCGTGCCGGCCGACGACCCGCTCGCTTCGGCCCTGGGAGTGTCCAGCAACAAACGCTACACAGGTCGCTACTTCACCTGGGCGCCCGCCGCCGACCACTACATCACCCGCGGGCTGTGGTGGAAATGGAATGAACAGGCGTTCAGCGAGCTGTTGCCCAAGACCCGCCGCATGGCGTACGTTCAGTGGCCGCAGGGCACCGCCATCGCCACCTACGCCGAAGACGGTCGGCCTCTGATCTGCGTCTCTCAGCTCGGCCGCGGCCGCGTGGTCACGGCTACGTACGACGTGCTCACCCACAACATGTCCTACCGCGGCTACTCTTCGCTGACGCCCATCATCAGCTACCGCGGCAAGTTCCTGCTGGACGAGTACGCCAAGATGACCTGGCCGTACTGGGAACAGTGGTGGGTTTTGCTGACCCGCATGGCTGTATGGGCCGCCGGGCGCGAGGCGCAGCCTCAGGTCCAGAGGCTTGCCGCTGCGGTCGATGACCGGGGCCACGTCGTGGCTCGGCTGCGGGTCGGCGCCGGTGAACGCCCGCTCGTGGCCGCGCTTCAGCTTTGCGACCGGTGGGGCGTGCCGATCACCGGCGGCCGCCAGGACCCGCGCGGCGTTCACCTTGCCCTCGGCCCGTGGAGCGCTGACGAGATGCGCGGCGCTTCCGCCGACCACCTCAATCTCCTCGCCGTGGCGTCGCAGACGGTTCAGCTCACGCCGGGCAAGGAGACGGCCGTGGACCTCGGCCCCGCCCGCGCGGGCTGGAATTTCGTGCGCGTCGTGGTGCGCGACGCTAAAAGCGGCGCCGCGGTGGACTGGGGCATGACGGCCGTCAGGTACGACGCGCCGGCCGCCATCGAGGCGCTCCAGCCCGACCGCGACCCGGTGACCGACACAAGGCTGCTGGTCGCCGAAGGCCAGCCGTGGGCGCGCGTGTTCAAGCCCGACAAGCCGCTGACCCTGACCGTAAGCGTGCGCGGGCGTGCAGGT
>CAZRSM010000267.1:0-2356 GCA_964602755.1 uncultured Planctomycetales bacterium | reverse complement strand
AAGGTCGTCCGCGCCGCCCGCAGCGATCTGGGCCTCAAGGAGGCCAAGGCGCTGGTCGACGAGGCTCCCAAGCCGCTGCTCGAGGGCGTGCCCAAGGAAGAAGCCGAGAAGTGGAAAGAGGAGCTGGAGAAGGCCGGCGCGACCGTCGAGATCAAGTAGCCGCTTGACGCTCGAGGTCGACGAGTACACCGGCTTCTCGTCGCATCGTCTCCAAAGCCCGGTCCATAGCGGCCGGGCTTTTTTCGTTGGACACCAAGGCACAGGGGAAGAGGGGGGAAGGGACGGGGGGCTTAGGGACCAGGGGATTCAAGAATCAATACCAAGGGATTCAGGGATCAATACCAAGGGATTCAGGGATCAGGGATTGAGGGGCCGTATTCGCCGGGCGGCGCGCGTGCCGCGAAACTCCCCTCCCTTCCAGGGAGGGGTAGGGGGAGGGTCGAGGCTGCGAATGAAGAATGGCGAATGGCGAATGGCGAATTGTTCGGCGGCGCGAGCGGCGCGGCTTTCCGCCGGCGGCACGTGGTCGCTGGCTTTGATCCCCCTGTAAGTCCCCCCTGGAAGGGGGGACGGTCGGCGCGCGGCGCCTCGTTGTGGTCGTGGTGGGCTTGCCCACGCCAGGCCCTTGGCGGTTCCCTTGGCGCCCTTGGCGTTTCTTGGCGCCCTTGGCGTTCCCTTGGCGTCCTTGGCGGTTCGCTTGGCGTACCTGGCGTTTTCAGTTGGCCGGCCGACCGAATTCCTGGACCCAGTAGATGCCGTAGTCGCCGCCGGTGCGTACGCCTACGCCCAGCTCGGTGAAATCGGGGTTGAGGATGTTGGCCCGGTGGCCGGGGCTGTTCATCCACTGGTCCATGACTTCCTGGGGCGAGCTCTGGCCGGCGGCCAGGTTTTCGCCGATGGTGCGGTAGTTGTAACCGAAGTCGGCGGCACGCTGGGCCAGCGTGCTGCCGGTGACCGGGTTGACGTGGGCGAAGAAGTGGTACTGGATCATCTCGCAGGCATACTGCGTGGCCTGGTCCTCGAGCGTCTGGTTGTGCGAAACGGGGTTGAGGCCCTTCCTGGCCCGTTCCTGGTTGACCAGTTGCAGAACCTCGGCCCGCCACTGGGCGGCTTGCGACGGTTCGAGGCAATCCGGGAACTGCTGGCTGAGCTGATCGGCGAACGACTGGCCGGCGCTCGACCCGCTGGTACCAGTGGATCCGCCCGAGCCGCTCGAGCCACTGGAGCCGCTGGAGCCGCTGCCAGAGGAGGATGGCCCGGTAGTGGTAGTCGTGCTGCCCGGCAGCAGACCTGGGCAGCCGCCGATAACCAGCAGCAAGACGGCCAACGATGCGACCAGTACGCTTTTTCGATCGAGCATCATTCAAACACCTCGCTTGGACGGGGGTGGTATCACCTGCGACGCCGGTCGATACGCGCGAAGGCGCGACCGGCGCCGACCGCATGTCATTCTAGTATCTATCGTCAAGCCCTTGATGGGACTTTTTGTTCGTCCCATACTACCAGCCGCCGGATGTGCGTCCGGCTCGACAACCCGTAGGAGACCCCGATGCGAAGCCCCACGGCCAAGCTTTGCGCACAAATCACACTGGCTGCGTCTCTGCTCGCGATCGCGCTGATCGGCGGCTGCCCCGGCGTCCCGGGGGCCGGCGGCGGCGGCGGTGGGGGGGCGAGCTTCAACGTTCCCCCCACGCCGGTGATAACCACCGACCTCACGCGCGGCGTCTCGCCGCTGACGGTCCAGTTCAACTCAGAGCGCAGCAGCGACGACAGCCTGATCGTCTCGCGCGAATGGGACTTCGGCGACGGGGCGACCAGCACCGAGATCGCCCCGGTGCACACGTACGAGACGACCGGCGACTATACCGCCACGCTCACGCTCACGGACGACGACGGGCAGAGCGCCTCGACCAGCGTGGTCATCTCGGTCACCGACGCGCCGGTGGCCATCATCTCCGCCGATCCGACCAGCGCGCCGTCGGCGCCGGCGCAGGTCAGCTTCGACGGCAGCCAGTCATACGACCCTGACGGCGAGATCGTCAGCTATCGCTGGGACTTCGGCGACGGCAGCCGCGAGCTGCTGGAGTCGGTCACGCACGTGTTCGTCGCTTCGGGCACCTACCGCGTGCGGCTCACCGTCACGGACGACAAGGGTGTGACCAGCTACAGCGAGGTGCTGATCTCGGTGGGTATCAAGTCGCCGCGGATAGAGCTGCGTACGCCCTCCGACGATGTGCGCAACCTGGTGCTCACGCCGCAGTCCTCGCTGTGGATCCAGGGCGTGTTCAACGTCGAGCCGGGTGTGCCGTACTTCATCCGGGCCGGCATCGACCGTGACCGCGATCAGTGCGACGCC
>CAZRSM010000266.1:0-2390 GCA_964602755.1 uncultured Planctomycetales bacterium | reverse complement strand
CACCTGATGCGCATGGCCGACATCTGCGGCGACAAGATCGTCTTCACCTACGAGGGCGACTTGTGGCTGGTCTCAAGCCGCGGCGGCACCGCCAGACGGCTCACGCGCGATCCCGGGATGGAGGTCTGGGCCAAGTTCTCGCCCGATGGCAAGCAGATCGCCTTCACCGCCCAGTACGACGGCGGGCTCGACGTCTACGTCATGGACGCCGAGGGCGGCGTGCCCCGGCGCCTGACCTACCACCCGGCCATGGACCGCGTGGTCGGCTGGTGGCCCGACGGCGAGAGCGTGGTGTTCCGCTCGAATCGCGCCTGGCCCTCGCGCGGCGAAGAGGTCTACAAGGTCAGCCTCGCCGGCGGGATGCCCGAGCGCCTGCCGATCGACCGCGCCGGCCTGTGCTCGATCTCGCCCGACGGCAAGTCCATCGCCTACAACCGCATCAGCCGCGAGTCGCGCACCTGGAAACGCCACCGCGGCGGCACCGCCCAGGACATCTGGATGGGCAGCTTCGAAAAGAAAGATTACCGCAAGATCATCGACACCGACTGGACCGAGAACTTCCCCATGTGGGGCGCCGACGGCATCTATTTCAACTCCGACCGCGAGGACGGCACGCTCAATATCTACAAATACGACGTCCAGACAGCCAAGGTCACGCGGCTGACGTTCTACAAGGACTACGACGTCAAGTACCCCTCGATCGGCCCCGGCCAGATCGTCTACCAGTACGCCGAAACGCTCCACGTGCTCGATCTCAAGACCGGCAAGACCCGCATGGTGCCGGTGCAGATCCCCAGCGACCGCGTGCCCATGCGGCCCGAGCTGGTCAGCGTGCACCCGTCGAAGGGTTCCTTCGGGCTCTCGCCGCACGCCAAGCGGGCGCTGATCGAGGCCCGCGGCGAGATTCTGAACTACCCGGTCGATGACGGCGAGCCGGTCAACCTGACGCGCTCGCCCGGCACGCGCGAGAAGAACGCCGCCTGGTCGCCCGACGGCAAGTGGATCGCCTTCATCTCGGACAGGACCGGCGAGGAAGAGGTGTACCTGATCGACCAGAAGGGCCAGCAGCCGTGGAAGCAGCTCACCCACGGCGGTCTGGGGTTCCGCATGCAGCTCGTCTGGTCGCCCGACAGCAAGTGGCTGATCTTCTCGGACAAGTTCATGCGGCTGAATCTGGTCAACGCCGAGACCGGCGCGCTGAAGGTGATCGACCAGTCGGATTACGACGACGCCTGGGAGCGCTGGGGCATCCAGGAATACACCTTCTCGCCCGACAGCAAGTGGATCGCGTACACCAAGATGGAACAGAGCATGTACGAGTCGATCTTCCTCTACTCGATCGAGCGGAGCGAGTCGTACCGGCTCACCAGCGACATCACCGCCGACTGGAGCCCGTCGTTTTCGCCGGACGGCAAGTACCTCTACTTCCTCTCGAACCGCACCTTCAAGCCGGTGATGGGCTTCGTGGACCAGAACCACGTCTTTCTCAACATGGCCCGGCCCTACCTCGTGCTGTTGCGCAAGGACGCCGAAAACCCCTTCGCTCCCAAGGAAGACTGGGAGGAGGTCAAAGAGGACGAGCCGAAAGACGCCGAGGCCGACAAGGATGACGCCGACGGGAAAACCGAGGCGGCCGAAGATGGCGGCGAAAAGGATGCCGAGGAAGACTCCGGCGGCATCGACCTCGACGGCATCGAGCGGCGGATCCTGGTCGCCGAGGGCGTGCCGGCCGGCAACTACTTCCGCCTCGAGGCCACCAAGAAGGGCTTCATGTACCTCAAGAAAGAAGGGCTGCACTTCAGCAAGTACGACGTGGTCAACGACCAGACCGGCGGTTCGCTCGATCTCTACCACTACGACCTGAGCGACAAGAAGGCCACCAAGGTCATTTCCGGCATCGCCAACTACCACCAGTCCGCCGACGGCTCCAAGCTCATCTACCGCAGCGGCAGCAACTACGGCGTCGTCAAGGTGGGCAGCAAGTCGAGCAACAGCGCCGGCCGGATCGACCTGGCCGCCATCAGGATCGAGGTCGATCGCAGCCAGGAGTTCCTGCAGATGTTCGACGAGGCCTGGCGCATCGAGCGCGACTGGTTCTACGACCCGCACATGCACGGCGTGGACTGGCAGGCGATGCGCGAGAAGTACCGCCGCTTCGTACCCTATTGCGGAAACCGCAGCGATTTGAACTACCTCATCGGCGAGATGATCGCCGAGCTGAACATCGGCCATACCTACGTCTGGGGCGGCGATCTGGACGACGAAGCCAAGTGGGTACCCACCGGCCTGCTGGGGGCCGACTTCGACGCCCCGGCCGGCTCGAAGTACTACCGCATCGCCCACATCGTGCCCAACGTGCCGGGCGATCCGTCGAACCGCTCGCCGCTGGA
>CAZRSM010000265.1:0-1848 GCA_964602755.1 uncultured Planctomycetales bacterium | reverse complement strand
GCGCGGCTGTCTGCGGGCGGCCCGTGTCCGTTGGCTTCAACTCCCCTGCAAGTCCCCCCTGGCAGGAAGGGGGACGGTCGGCAGGCGGAGGCCCACCACACAGATGGAGGGACGTAGGGGCGCAGAAAGGAGTAGGCGCCCTTGGCGTTTCTCTTGGCGTCTTGGCGTTTCTCCTTGGCGTCTTGGCGTATTGCCCGGATATTTCATCAGGCTTCGGGTTGTTCTGTTTTTCGGGTCTTTGGGCTGGCGGTGCGCAGTTGAGCGGGCGTGTGGTGCTGGTCGGCGCAGAACTCTCCCTTTCCCCCACACGGCACCCGGGGTGCGTCCGGCTGACGTGGGATCCGCAGTGGCCGCCGCCGGGTTTCCGCGTGCGGTGGACGGATGCCGAGGGTTTTGCGTGGTGGCCGGTTCAGGCGAAGTCGGCTGCGGTGCTTCCGCCGCCGAGCGAGCTCAAGTCGCTGCCACTGGACGTTCTCGTGGACCTCCTGACCTCGGCGCTGCCGCTGCACACGGTCTTGGCCAAACACCGCAAGCGAAAGGCCGGACACGGCTCGGCGGACGAGGACGGCGTCGCGGTCGATCCGCTCAAGAGAGTGGACGCGAGCCGGTTCCTGATGCGGCGGACCCGGCGGGTGGGCTGGGCGCTGGCGGCTCTGCGCGACCGGCTCGAGCGGCCGGCGGTCAGCGAAGCAGCGTTGCAGTGGCGACTGCGCGGGCCGGTGGGCGTGCTCGCCCTGGCGGACGCCCTGGAGCGCGAAGCCCACAGCGCCGACGAGGCCGCGTTCCTGCTGTGCGAGCTGGCGCTGGAGCTCGGCCGCGTGAAGCCGCGATCCGGACCGGGCTGCGTCCCGGCGAGTCGCGTGCGGGACGAGTTGAACCGGGTGATCGCTGAGCTGCACACGCGGGTCCGGCGGGCCCGCGAACCTGTCAGCACGGCGCTGGAGGAGTATGTCGAAGAGGTGTTCGCGCCTTGAGCTGGGATCATCGCTTGTCCCCGCAGATCTGCCTGCACGTCCGGGGCCACATCAGCCCGCAGGACGCCGAACGCCAGACGCGCACGGCACGGGAGATCCTCCGGCGACTGGCCGAGCAGCCCGGGGGTGGTCCTGGCCGACGAGGTCGGCATGGGCAAGACGTTCGTGGCGCTGGCGGTCGCGACCTCGGTGGCGCTGGAGGACCGCACCGGCCCGGTGGTCGTCATGGTCCCGCCGTCGCTGAAGCACAAATGGCCGACGGACTTCGAGCTGTTCCGCGAGCGCTGCCTGCCGGCGGGTCCGGGCCGGCGACTTCGTGTGGCCTGTGCCCAACGCGCGGTCGAGTTCCTCAAGCTGCTCGACGACCCGCCAGAGAAGCGCCGGCACATCATCTTCGTTACGCACGGGGCTCTCAGCCACGGCCTGCACGACCGCTGGGCCATGCTCGCGTTGATCCGGCAGGCCCTCTGGAAGCGACACAACGTCGGGCGGCTGCGGCGGGCGCTGAGCCGGCAGATGGCCGAGCTGCTGGGCATGCACTGGCTGCAACGCCAACCCGAATCCTTCTGGCTGGCGCTGCTGGAAACGCCCCCGAATGCGTGGCTGGACCTGCTGCATCTGGATGGGGTGGACCCGGAGAACGACGACGACCCGACGACCGACGACGATCCGGTTCCGGAGGCGGTGTCCTGTGCGCTCGGTCAGCTCGACACGCAGGCGCTGTTCGAGGCATTGCATTCCGTGCCGCGCAAGCGCTCGGAGCATTACCAGAAACGGCTGCGCGCGTGCCGGGCGCTCCTGAAACGCGAGCTGCGCAAACTGTGGAAACAGGTGGCGCAACGGTGGTCGTTCACGCTGCCCCTGCTGATCCTCG
>CAZRSM010000264.1:0-2726 GCA_964602755.1 uncultured Planctomycetales bacterium | reverse complement strand
CCCATCTCGGCGACGGCCTTCAGCGTGCCCGGCAGGTCCTTGGCGCAGTCCTCGCGGACTGAATAGAGCTGCAATGCAATAGGAATGCGTGCCATCGTTCGTGCTCCTCTCATTTATTTTCCGTGCCAGCGCAGGTGTCGGCGAGCGGCAAATTCGCCGCCGCGGGCGCCCGGCCTTCACCCGGCCGGCCAGTGAGTGTACTATGCCGGCGGGCCATAATAAATAATGTCGGCGCCGCGCCCGTCGCCACCAACAGCCCGCTGAGCGACGGCACGTCTGCGCACACGCGACCCTGCCGCCGCATTGCCCAACCCCGCCCGCGGGCGCCGGCGAGAGCCAAATGCGCAAGCCAAGCATCTACTCAATCGACGAGCAGGCGCTCATCGACTGGCTCGCCGAGCGCGGCCAGCCGCGCTATCGCGCGCGCCAGATCCGCGAATGGGCCTTCAAACACCGCGCCGCGTCATTCGATGACATGACCAACCTGCCGCGCGCGCTGCGCAAGGAGCTGGCTGCGGCCTTCGACATCGGTCCGCTGCCGGTGCTCGGCCGCTGGGAAGGCCGCGACAGCGTGAAGCTGCTCCTGAGGCTCCACGATGGCCTCGCTGTCGAGTGCGTGCGAATGAAAACGCGCTGGGGCGAGACCGCGTGCGTGTCGTCCCAGGTCGGCTGCGCGGTGCGCTGCATCTTTTGCGCATCCGGCGCCGAAGGCCTTGAGCGCAACCTGACCGCCGAGGAAATCATCCGCCAGATCATCTCGCTGACCGCCGACGGCGGCCGCATCACCAACGTGGTGTTCATGGGCATGGGCGAGCCGCTGCACAACTACGACGCGGTGGTCGAAGCCCTGCGCATCATCACGTCCCAGGACGGCATGGGCATCTCGCCGCGGCACGTCACCGTCGGCACCGCCGGCGTGGTGCCGGCCATCAAGCGACTGGCCCGCGACGCGCCCAAGAAAGTCGAGCTTGCGGTGTCGCTGGGCGCGCCGACGGACAAAATCCGGCGCAGGCTCATGCCCGGCGTGGCCCAGTGGACCGTCCGCGAGCTTCTGGCGGCCTGCGACGAATGGACTGAGGTCCGCGGCGGCCAGCCGGTGACATACGCCTACGTGCTCATCCACGGCGTTAACGACAGCATGGTCCAGGCCGAGCGCCTGGCGGCGCTGCTCAAGGACCGGCGGCACCACGTCAACCTCATCCGCCTCAACCCGGTCGAGCACATCGACCTGCGGCCGTCGTCCAAAGACCGCACCATCCAGTTCGCGCGGCGCCTGGAAGAGCTGGGCCTCAACGTCAGCATCCGCCGCTCGCTGGGCCGCGACATCCGCGCCGCCTGCGGCCAGTTGCGCCTGAGCGAAAAGAAATCCGCCGCTACGTGACACGCGCGAGACGGCCAAGCCCGCCGGCTCGCCCCCTGCGGCCGAGGCCAGCCGCCATGTTGTACTGGCGGGCTTTAGCCCGGGGCGGTGGCGGCGCTGTGGTCCCCTTCTGCCATCCGCCGCATTGACCGTCACCGCCTGGCTATTTGCTCGGCCTGCGCTATCCACTCCCGCAACCGCCGCGCATTTTCCGCCATGGCCACCCGCGGGTCGGGCAATTCCGGCCGCCACTTCTTCTCGTACTCGTCGCTGACAAACCCGTCGTATCCCGCGCGCACGAGATGGGCCAGCACCTGCGGCCACGGTATCTGGCCCTCGCCCAGCGGGACCGACCGGGGTCGCTCGCCATCGCGTACGCCGTCCTTGACATGCACGTGCACGATGCGCCCGGCCAGTCGCGGCACGCACTCGTCGGGGTCATCGTCGCCAGCCACCCACAGCCAGTAGTAATCGAGCAGCACGCCGACGGCCGGATGGCCCACGGCCTCGATCAGCTCCAACGTCGCCTCGGTATTGAACGCGACCTGGCCGCCATGGGTCTCGACCGCCAGCGTGACGCCGTGCTCGGCCGCGCGCTCGCCGGCTTCGCGCAAGCCTTCGGCGGCCATGCTCAGTGCCTCGCGGAAGCTCATGCCTTCCACCGGCCAGCGGCCCGATATGACCCGCACTATCCGACATCCCAGCCGCGCGGCGGCCCGCGCCACGGCCGCCAGGCCCTCGACAGACGCCCGCCGCTCGTCGGCGGTATACCACGCGCCCCAGTACGGCGTCAGGCACGCCACTTCAAGCCCGGCCGCCTTCATCATCTCGGCCACTTGCGATAGCTCCTCGTCCGTGGCGCGCTCGGGCTGAAGCTGGCCGTCGTCGGCGCAGCGAATTTCGATGCCGTCGTGGCCGATCTCGGCGAAAAACGCCACGGCCTCGGCCAGCGGCATGTCCGGCACGCCCATGGTGTGTCCGCAGGTCTTCATGCGCGTCATCCTCCTGTGCGCGGTCTTCGGCGCGGCGCGCCCCGCGACCTTCCTCGCGCCTGGGCCGACGCACCCTGCGCCACCCCGGCCCGCACGCGACGACCCACTGGCCCACGGTACCACACCGGCCGCCAAGCCTTCCTCGCCGCGGCCGGTGGCCTCCGCGCTCCCTGCTCACTCGCTTCATCCCTGTGGCCGAGACCAGGCGCGAACTCGTAGTCGCGGGCTTTAGCCCGCGGTGGTGGCCGCGCTGTGGTCACCGCCCGCGCCTCAGCTCACCATCGCCTCGACCTATCCCCGGCACTTCGCGCCGATCGTGCTCGCGGTCTGCGTCCCTGTCCCGTCCGCCCCTGCGGCCGAGGCCAGGTGCGAAC
>CAZRSM010000263.1:0-1703 GCA_964602755.1 uncultured Planctomycetales bacterium | reverse complement strand
CCGGCTGGGCCGCGCCGACGCCGCCGAGCGGGTCGCCGGCTGGCTGTGCGCGGCGAACCGGTAAGGCAGGCGCCGCTACGGCCACGGAACCGCAGCGTTCGGTCTCCGTGCCCCACGCCGAACAGGAAACGCCGGTGAAGAGCATGCAGGTCGGGCCGCCTCAATTCCGCAGTCGCCCTCTATGCCCGGGCTCCGCATGGCGGGTTTTGCCCGAGCGCGATTGCTGCTATCGTGTCGCGTGCAGATCGGGCCCGGGCTGACGGGTCCGCGGCAAGTGGCACACCCCGCTGGGGGTCGTTCGTCGCCGGCAGGAGCAATACACATGACCAGTCTGGCTGTCTTGTTGATGGTGTTGGCCTGGCAGAGTCCCGAGCAGTCGCGCGAAATGCAACAGGCCGAACTGGCGCAGTATTTCGGGTTCGACACTTTCCAGATATACAAGATCAAGCGGGGCACCGCGCTGTTGCGGCTCGGCGACCTCGACGGCGACGGGCGCACCGACATCATGCTCTGGAACAGCACCAAGAACCGCATCGAGCTGTTCTACCAGCCCGACAACCAGCGGCCGGCGCCCGGCAGCCAGCAGCGCGAACGCAACGAAGTCCCCGACCGCGGCCCGCTGCGCAACGAACACCTGGCCGTCACCCACACCGTCGCCAGCATGGAAATCGCCGAGCTGACCGGCGACGACCGGCCCGACATCGTCTACTTCGGCGAGCCCAAGGAACTGGTCATCCTGCCCGGCCGCCCGGATGGCGGCTTCGGCCCGCCGATATCCACCCGCGCCCCCAAGGGCCTGACCCGCAACACGGCCGTGGCCTGTGCCGATTTCAACAGCGACGGCCGCACCGACGTGGCCCTGCTGACCAGCGACGCGATCCTGATCTATCACCAGAAACCCACCGGCGGCCTGGCCAAGCCGCTCAAGCTGATGCACAACCTCGACAACGTGCTGCTGATGCTGCCCGGCGATCTCAACGGCGACAAACGCACCGACCTGGTGCTGAGTGTCGACGACGACCAGTACGGCATCGTCGCCTTCCTGCAGGATGCGGCGGGCACCCTGGGCGCCATGCGCCGTCTGAAGGTGCCGCGGCTGCGCAGCCTGACGATCGCGCCGCAGGCCGGCGGGGATCTGGTGCTGGCGGTCGAGGCCAACACCGGCCGACTGATGGTCTATCACTACGAGCTGCCGCCGGCCGACGGGGAGAGCGGCGACTGGCCGCAGCTCATCTACTCTTACCCCACCAGTACCAAGGGCAAACGCCGACCGATCGCCATCGCCGACGTCACCGGCGACGGCCTGACCGACGTGGTGGCAGCCGACTACGACGCGGCGCGGCTGATGCTCTTCAAGGGCACGCCCGACGGCCTCGAGCCGGCCCAGTCCTTTCCCGGGCTGATCAAGACGGTCGACCTGCAGGCCGCCGACATCGACGGCGACGGCGCGGCCGAGGTGCTCAGCGTCAGCCGCGAGGAGAAGCTTCTGGGCGTCTCGCGCTACACCAACGGCCGGCTGACGTTCCCTGAAAGCTTCGAGGTCGACGGCGTGCCGAGCCTGGTGACCGTCGGCCCGCTGGGGCCCGACCAGCAGCCTGTCCTGGCCTGCCTGACCAGACGCGAAGGCCAGGACGAGGACCGGGAAGGCACCTGCGTGGCGCTCTACGAGCTGCCGTCCCGCAAACCGCTGCAAGCCTGGAAGA
>CAZRSM010000262.1:0-2436 GCA_964602755.1 uncultured Planctomycetales bacterium | reverse complement strand
CGGTCCGGCCGGTGCCGCCCGGCGCCACCACGACGATTGCCCGCCTTGATTGCGGGCTCCTCGGCCGCAACCGTCGGAACCTCCCGGCGATCTGCGTATCGACAGCGAAACGCCAGCCACCGACGGCGTGGTCCGCTCCGTAAGAACGGATCACGGCAAGGTGAGAATCTTCCGGCCGGCGGTCTGCTTCTACAGCCATCGCGTCGCTGAACGCTATTCATCTGGCCCGGCGTAGGACCTCCGCACCGTCTCGACGGCCGCGCCGCAGCCGGCCGGCAAAGCCCGCACCGCGCTCCGGCGACTGCTGTCCACCCCCGCAGAACTCGATGCCGTCTTCAAGTCTCCCGCACCGGGCGCCCGATAGTTCCAGAGGTTCACCGCAAGACCCTTGGCGCGAGGACAAGCATGCGCACAAGCAAGCAGTTGTTCTGGATCGGTGCGCCGCTGATGGCGGCGCTGGCGCTCGTATTGGTCATCGCCGGGTGCCCCGAGGGGCCGCCCCCGGTGCCCGCAGGGTCGACCACGACCGAACAGCCGGCCGACGATCACCCGGCTTCCGACCAGGCCGACGATACGTCGGGTGCCACCGACGACTCAGCAGGAACCGCCGACGATTCCGCCGGCAGCGACGACCAGCAGACCTCCACCGACGACAACACCGGCGATCAGCCGGACGGCTCGGACACCAGCGGCGACCAGCCCGACGGCGACGGCGGCGATCCGACCGACAACCCCGGCGACGACCAGACCACCATCCAGACCGCCTTCACCATCGACCCCGCCGGCCTCGACGGCAAATACCTGATGGCCTTCCTGGCCTGCGATGACGACGGCGAAGCCTGCAGCCTGCCGGTCAACCACAAGGTCTACCTGGCGGTCAGTGACAACGGCACCGACTGGACCGTTCCCGCCGACTGGCAGCCCTACACCGGCTCGGTCCCCGACGTGATCGAGCGTGACAACAAGCTCTATATCTACACCCCCAACGAGGTGGTCATCATCGACGAAACCACCGGCGAGGTCTCCGAGCCGATCGAGGTGCAGATCGACACCGACCAACTGCCCGCCGGCTTCGTCGATCCCAGCCCCATCCTCGACGACCAGGGCCGCATAGTGCTGTTCTTCTTGCCCGGTTCGTTCGGGGCCATCGGCACCTGTCCCGGCGGCGAGACCACCTGCACCATCGAGTTCTTCTCGGCCACCGAGACCGACGCCCGCGACGGCATCCACTTTACGCTCGACGAGGGCACCCGCGCCGCGGTGGACCTCGATATCACCACGGCCTACAAGACCGCCACCGACCCCGACATCTTCTACGACGGCTCGCAGTACGTGCTCTACATCTCCGAGGGCGCCAGCATGGCCGTCTACACCAGCGACACGCTGCGCGGCAGCTACACCCTCAGCGCCGAACTGCCCGGCGGCCTGATCACCGACGGCACCGGCGGCGTAGGCTGCGCCATCTTCGACGCGACCAGCGGCAGCTACTGGACCTTCGCCCACGCCACCGTCGACGGACTCTCGGTCATCCGCCGGGCCGTGCACGCCGACCTCTCGACCCAGCTCGCCGAGGACGATTTCTCCACCGTGCTGACCGGGCCGGCCATCGGGCTGTCCGACACGCAGGGCAACATCGCCAGCCCCGGCGTCTGGGTACGCGAATAGGGTCTTCAGCCCGGTGCTGAAGTATCACTGGAAGCTGTCCCGGAACTCGTCTCCCCGGTGGGGCGAGAACTCCGTGAAACGCGGCCCTCCCCCAAGCCCCTCCCTGAAAGGGAGGGGGCTTGCCGGCACGCGCAGCGGGTAGAACAGCGCCTCAGCGTGCGTTTCACCGAGCCCGCAGTCTACGTGGCCTGCGGCCTACGACCCGCGCGGGCGGGCCTTGTTCGGATACGGCGGCGGGCCGGGCAGCTCGACGGGGTTTTTCTTCAACTCGTCGAGCAGGTACTCGATGGCCTTGTCGAGCTGGGCGTCCTTGCCGCGCAGCACGTCGCCGGGCATGTTCTGCACCACGATGTCCGGCTCGACGCCGCGGCCCTCGATCGGCCAGCGTCCGTCGAGCGTATAGAGCCCGAACTGCGGCGGGGTGACGGTACCGCCGTCCATGAGGTCCTGGTGGGCCTCGATGCCGATCGAGCCGCCCCAGGTGCGCATGCCGATGATGGGGGCCATCTTCTTGATCTTGATGGCCTCGGCGAACATCTCGCCGTTGGAGCCGGTGTCCTCGTTGACAAGCACCACCCACGGCCCGACGAAGACGCGCTCGGGATCGCGTGAGATCTTGCCCTCGCGCGGCTTGGTCATGGCCCAGATGCGGCGTTCGAGCCGGTCGATGATCATGTCGCCGGTGAAGCCGCCGCCGTTGTAGCGCTCGTCGATGATGAAGGCCTTCTTGTAGTACAGGGGGTACCAGACCTTGGCGAACTCGATCAGTCC
>CAZRSM010000261.1:0-2818 GCA_964602755.1 uncultured Planctomycetales bacterium | reverse complement strand
TGGCCGCCAGCAGCGCGCCGGCCAGCGCAAGCAGCACGGCCGACAGACGACCGCGCCAGCGGTGCCCCGGCGTCGAGGATGGTGACACGTTCGGAACGGTTTCCATAAGCGCGTGCCCCGGCAGCGAGCAGAGTGGTTGTGTACCACGGCTGGCCCGGTTGTGCAAAGTGTCTCGGATGCTGGGGGGCGGACGAGCCGCAGCGGCGCCCTCGGATCGCGGTTGACCCAAGCCCGGCGGATCGCTACACTTAGCGGTTCGTTGTCGCCCCGGCGGGGTGGCCGTCGCGCTCCAGCCGCGTGTGGGCAGGCCGGCGCGCGGGGCCGCGCGGCTGCGGGTTGTAAACGTAAGTTGCGACTAACAGGTGTGTTATGGCACGCGTATGTCCTTTTACCGGCAAGCGGACCCGCTTCGGACGCTCGATCGCACGCCGTGGTAAGGCCAAGTACCTCGGCGGCGTGGGCCGCAAGGTCACCGGCATCACCAAGCGGCGATTCAAGCCCAACATTCAGAAGGTGCGCGCCGTGGTCAACGGCAAGGTCTGTCGCATCCGCGTGAGCGCCAAGGCGATCCGCATGGGCCTGATCGTCAAGCCGCCCAAGCGCAACTACAAGCCGGCCGAGCAGGCCGGACAGTAGCCGCGTCGACAGGCAGCCCTGGCATGTCCGCCGGCATCGACCAGCAGGAAGTCCGCCGCATCGCCCGTTTGGCGCGTCTGGCGCTCGACGACGACGAGGTGGCGGCTTTTGCGCGACAGTTGACGCAGATTATCGAGTATGTCGGCCAGTTGGAGGAGCTCGACCTCAAGGGGGTCGAGCCGCTTTATCACCCCACAGGGTTGGAAGACGTGCTGCGTGACGATACGCCGCGGGACGGCCTTTCGCGCCAGCAGGCGCTGGCCAACGCTCCCGAAGTGATCGAGGGCTGCTTCCGCGTGCCGGCGGTGCTCGATCGGCAGGGGGGCGGCGCGTAAGGCTCGATCAGTTGTCGGCGGCACGCGACAATCCCACATCGCTCCCGGCTTGCCGCGCAGAAAGAAGCCCGCGACGAACCCGTGCCGCGGGCCTGCTTTTGCGCGGTTTCTCGATGCCGGACGGCTGCCGGGTCGGAGCACTAGCCGGCACCGGCGGCGGCGCGGCGCTTTCAGGTGGTCTCCGAGCCGGCGACCGCGACGTCCTCTTTCTTTTCCTCGGGCGGCGGACCTTCGAGGCCTTCGAACTTGAGCTTGCGTTCGTCGTCCTCGCCTTCCACGCCGACGCGTACGATGCTCTTGCCGGCGAACTCGTCGCGCAGGATCTTCTCGGCCAGCGGGTCCTCGATCATGGTCGAGATGCACCGCCGCAGCGGCCGGGCGCCGAACTTCTCGTCGGTGCCCTTTTCGAGCAGCAGCTCCTTGGCGGCTTCGGTCAGCTCGAGGGTCAGGCCGTGGTCGGCCAGGCGCCTGGAGACCTTGGCGACCTCCAGGTCGAGGATGCGCAGCAGGTCTTCGTGGGTGAGCTTGTGGAAGACCACGATTTCGTCGATGCGGTTGATGAACTCGGGCCGGAAGAAGCGCTCCAGCTCACCGACCAGCATTTCCTTCATCTTCTCGTAGTCGACGTTCTCGTCGCGCTTCATGAAGCCGAACGGGTCCTGGCTCATGATGCGGTCGGCGCCGATGTTGCTGGTCATGATGAGGATGGTGTTCTTGAAGTCGACGTTGCGGCCGAATGAATCGGTCAGCCGGCCCTCTTCCATGATCTGCAGCAGCATGTTGAAGACGTCGCCGTGGGCCTTCTCGATCTCGTCGAGCAGGACCACCGAATAGGGCCGCCGCCGTACGCGTTCGGTGAGCTGGCCGCCTTCTTCGTAGCCGACGTAGCCGGGCGGGGCCCCGATCAGCCGGCTGACGTTGTGCTTCTCCATGTACTCCGACATGTCGATGGTGATGAGGGCCTCTTCGTCGCCGAAGAGGAACTCGGCCAGCGTCTTGGCCAGCAGCGTCTTGCCGACGCCCGAGGGCCCCAGGAAGATGAACGAACCCATCGGACGGTTGGGGTCTTTCAGGCCGCTGCGGCTGCGGCGCACGCTGCGGGCGATCGCGCTGATGGCCTCGTTCTGGCTGACGACGGTCTTGTGCAGCTCTTCTTCGAGCGACAGCAGCCGCTGGGCCTCGTCTTTCTCCAGGCGCGTCAGCGGCACGCCGGTCATCATGCTGACCACCTCGGCCACGATGTTCTCGTCAACGATGCCGTCGACTTCCTTCGAGCGGTTGCGCCACTCCTTCTGCATCTCTTCCTTCTTCATGCGCAACGACTCGCACTTGTCGCGCAGCTCGGCGGCCCGCTCGTAGTCGGCACTCTTGACGGCCTCGTCCTTCTCGGCCATCAGGCGTTCGATCTCGCGCTCGATCTCGGCCAGGTCGGGCGGCATGGTCATGCTCTTGATGCGAATGCGCGCCCCGGCCTCGTCGATCACGTCGATGGCCTTGTCGGGCAGCACGCGGCCGCTGATGTAGCGGTGCGACAGCTCGACGGCGCTCTCCAGGGCCTCGTCCGTGATCTGCACGCGGTGGTGAGCCTCGTAGCGGTCGCGCAGGCCCCTGAGGATCTCGAGCGTGTGCTCGACCGAGGGCTCGTCCACGTGGATGGGCTGAAAACGCCGCGCCAGGGCGGCGTCCTTCTCGATGTACTTGCGGTATTCGTCGAAGGTCGTGGCGCCGATGCACTGGATCTCGCCGCGCGACAGGGCCGGCTTGAGAACGTTGGAGGCGTCGATGGCGCCCTCGGCCCCGCCGGCGCCGACCAGCGTGTGCAGCTCGTCGATGAACAGGATGACGTT
>CAZRSM010000260.1:0-2253 GCA_964602755.1 uncultured Planctomycetales bacterium | reverse complement strand
AGCGGCGTGTAGTTGTTTTTGTTTGATTGTCAGGTACAGGTGGTAGATAGCGATCTTGGCAGCGATCCAGCGGCGGACGCGGTGCAGCCGGCGGACGCTGTTGGGCAGTGCGAACAGGCCGAACGAGACGTTGGTGAGTTGGCCGAAGGTCTGTTCGACGCGGGTGCGATGGCGGACGTGGTTCCGCCGGGCCTGGGGCCGGCCCTCGAGCTCGGCGATGGCCTGCAGGCGGTGGGGATGCCACCGGCGACCGTGTCCCAACCCCGTGCCGGGTCGCCGACGGGGAGCGATCAGCCGTCCGCCGCCGGCGGCGACCTTTTCATAGAGGCTGTTGGAGTCGTAGTTGGCGTCGGCCCGCAGAAGAGCCTGGTCGAGCCTGGCGGCGGGAACCAGGTGCTGGGCGGCGACCCTGGCTTCGTCGACGTTGAGCGGCGTGACCCAGAAGGCCTCGATCGCCCCGGCGGCGTCGACGATGGCGTGGAGCTTGTATCCGCGGGCGTACTGTCTGGGTCCGAGGTATCCGCGTTTGGCCTCGGGGTCTTTGGAGTATGCTCCGACGGGCAGGGGTTTTCCGTCGACGACCTTTTCGGCGGTGGCGGGCAGCTTGGCCCTGATCTGGCGGTTGAGCTGATCGAAGGCCTCCTTTACGGAGGGTGTGTCGAGTCTGCGCATGACCTGTGAGTAGCTGATGTTCGGGATGAGTCTGCGGAGCCAGATGGGCCAGTTTTTTCGGTTGTAGGCGTGTCTGACGGAGACGTTCTGGAGAGCGGCGATCATCAGGAAGAAGACGACGACGTTGTCGCTGTACTGGCAGCGCGGGCGGCGGCGTTGTGGTGCGGACTTGAAGAGGGTGTTGTACAATTCGCGTAGCAGTTGGCTGTCCATGAATAGTCCTCCTATCGGAATACGAACAACTCGGGCTATTATGGCGGCCAACTGCTTCTTGCGCCAGGGGTTAAAGGCGCCCGCGCGAAACGTTGTTGTAGGGAGGGGAGCGGGGGAGGGTCGAAATTCCGAAGACGAAGCGACGTCATGGCGCCGATCGGTTTCGAATGAAAAATGCCGAAAGGCGAATTGTCCGGCGGCGCGAACGGCGCGGGCTTTCCGCGGGCGGTTCGCATTCGCCGGCTGCGACCCCCCTGTGGTCCCCCCTGGAAGGGGGACGGGCGCACCGGGCGCTCACCGCATTCGCGTCGGGCAACGGCCACGCCATGGTCCTTGGCGTCCTGGGCGTTTCTCTTGGCATCCTTTGCGGCCTCTTGGCGCCCTTGGCGTCTTCTTGGCGTCCTTGGTTGTGCCCTGGGCGTCTTGGCGGTTGCTGGCGGATATCGCCATGCCGGGTTCCTGGCAGGCAATGCCCACCCTACCGGTCCGGTGTTCGTGGTAGGCGATGCCCGCCCTACTGGTCAGCGGCGGGCCGGCGCTGATAATGCGAAACCATGAGCGACCAACCCCTACAGGCCGGCGACCACGTCTGGCGGTTCGAGATCGACGGGCGCCGGCGCGAGTGCCTGGTGCACCTGCCGCCGGGGTTCGACCCGCGCCGTCCGCTGCCGCTGGTGCTGGCGTTTCATGGCGCCGGGGCTACCGCCCGGCTGCACGCCATCGCCACCGGCTGGTCCGAGAAGGCCGACCGCGAGGGCTTCGTGGTGGCCTATCCCGAGGGCATCCGCGAACATGCCGACCGCAAGGCCACCTTCCTGCGCAACCCGCCGTTCTTCAACGTCGGCTCCGGCATCGGATATGCCGAGCAGGCGGGCGTCGACGACGTCCGCTTCGTGGGGCGGGTGCTCGACGCGCTGCTGGAGCGGCTGCCGGTCTTGCCGGGGTTCGTGTTCGCCACGGGCTTTTCCAACGGGGCGTCGATGGCCTTCCTGACCGCCATGCACTACAGCGAGCACGTGGCCGCCATCGCCCCGGTGGCCGGGCACTTGTGGCGTTTCAGGCCGCCGCCGCGCCGGCCGGTGGCGATGCTCTACATCATCGGCACGCGCGATCCGCTCAACCCGCTGGAGGGCGGCGAGGTTCGTTCGCCGTGGGGCAAGCTCGAGCCGCGGCCGCCGTTGCTGCGTTCGGTGCAGACCTGGGTCAGTTGGGTCCGGGCGGAGCCGACGCCCACGGTGGTCAGCGAGGGGCCGGTGCGGCACACGCGCTGGGCCGGCAGGCCGGACGGAGCCGACGTCGAGATGCTGCTGCTGGAAGGCGCCGGGCATGTCTGGCCGGGCGGGCCGCAAGTGCTCAACGAGAACATCT
>CAZRSM010000259.1:0-3428 GCA_964602755.1 uncultured Planctomycetales bacterium | reverse complement strand
CGGCGGCGGTGGTGGCGGCCTGCCGGTCGCGCAGCTCGAGCTGCTCGGCCCCACTGCGCTCCGCGCGGCGCAAAGCCGCACCCAGCTCGGCCTGGAACCGCTGGCGGTCGAGCTGGCGGGTCTGATAGTCAGGGGTGTCGATGTTGGCGATGTTCTCGGCGAGCAGGCGCTGATTCTGCTCGGCGAACGACGCCGCCAACTGCAGAGCATGGATCAGTCGGGCATCACTGAGACGTTCGATCAGCATGGTCTGGACACCTCGGCACCACAAGCAGAGCAAGCGGCGTTCCAGCGGTCGCGGGCCGGCGCCGGGCCTCTCGGGGCCGGCCCGGCCGCCGACGGGGCGCAAAAGCCGCGCCGTGGGGCGCAAGGTCTGCCGCTCATACCATGTGCATCCGCCGCGGGCGTACGTCCTCGAAGGTGCCCTCTTCGCGCCAGCGTTTGATCTTCAGCCCCAAGGTGCGCAGCCCGATGCCCAGCGCCCGGGCGGTCTTTTCGCGGTGTCCGTTGAAACGCCGCAGCGTCTTGAGGATCAGGTCGCGTTCGGCGTCGGCCAGGATGTGGCCGTCGCGATAGTGCACCTGCTCGACCGGCATGGTGGCGCTCTTGATCGGCCCGGTCAGCAGCGGCTTGACCGTCTCCGGGCCGACCTCGCGGCCGGCCTCCAGCACGCACACGCGTTCGCAGAGGTTCTGCAGCTCGCGCACGTTGCCCGGCCAGCTGTAGTCGGTCAGCAGCTCGACCGTCTCGGGCCTGAAGCGCGGCCGCGGCCGGCCCTCGCGCCGCGAGATGCGCTCCACGAACTCGTCCAGCAGCAGCGGGATGTCTTCGCGGCGCTGGCGCAGCGGCGGCACCTCGATCGGCAGGACGCCGAGGCGATAGTAGAGATCCTCCCGGAACCTGGCCTTGGCGGCCCAGTCGCGCAGGTCGCGGTTGGTCGTGGCGATCACGCGCACGTCGACCCGGCGGGTCACCGAGCTGCCCACGCGCTCGAACTCGCGCTCCTGCAGGACGCGCAGCAGCTTGGCCTGCAGCGACAGGTCCATCTCGGAGACCTCATCGAGCAGCAGCGTGCCGCCGTCGGCCAGCTCGAAGCGCCCCTTGCGCAGCTTGTCGGCCCCGGTGAAGGCGCCCTTCTCGTGACCGAACAGCTCGCTTTCGAGCAGGGTGGGGGACAGCGCCGCGCAGTTGACGCACAGCATGGGCTGGTCGGCCCGCGGCGAGGCGGCGTGAATGGCCCGCGCGATCAGCTCCTTGCCGACGCCGCTTTCGCCGGTGATCAGCACGGTGGCGCTGCTGCGGGCGATGCGCGCGATCTTCTCGATCACCGGGCGCATGGCGGGCGACTGGCCGATCAGCTTGCGTTCGTTGTGCAGGTCCTCGATGGTGCGGCGCATCACCTCGTTTTCGCGCACCAGGCGTCGCTCGCGCAGCGCCCGTTCGACGCGCGTGCAGACCTCCTCGGGGTTGAAAGGCTTCTGGATATAGTCGAAAGCCCCCAGCTTCATCGCCTCGACCGCCGTCTCGACCGAGGCGTAGGCGGTCATCAGGATCACCGGCATGTCCAGTCCCAGGCGGCGCATCTCGCGCAGCAGCTCGACGCCGTCCATACCGGGCAGCCGCAGGTCGGTGATCACCACGTCGTAGGGCCGCTGGCGAATGTCCGTCAGGGCCTCTTGCGCGCTTTCAAACGTCAAGACCTTATGATCCTGGGCCTTCAGCGTCTGGGCCAAAGAGTCCCGCATCATCGCCTGATCGTCGATCACACACACGCAAGCCATGTCTGCTCCTCTTTCTGCTGTCGGCCAAACGGCCCGTTTGATCCCCCACACGTTCGCTACTGTTTCGGCGGGCTGCATGTCGGCAGCACCACTGTGAACAGTGCCCCCTTTTGCCGGCGATTGGCCGCGCTCAGCCGGCCGCCATGCGCTTCCACCAGCCGATGCGCGATCGCCAGACCCAATCCGGTGCCGTTCTCCTTGGTCGTGAAGAACGGATCGAAAACACGGTCGATTACCTGCGGGTCGATCCCGGCCCCCTCGTCCGCCACGCTGATCTGCACCTCGTCGTCGCCGGCCGGCTCGCTGGTCAACCACACCACCGCGCCCGGCGGCGAGGCCTGGATCGCGTTGGACAGCAGGTTCACGAACACCCGCCGCAGCGCCGCCGCGTCGGCCAGCACCCACACCTGCCCGGCCGGCTCGCGCAGCTCGATGCGCACGTCGCGCCGCTGGAGGTCGGGCCGACACAGCTCGATCGCGGCGGAGAGAATCTCGTGCAGATCGCGGGGCTCGAGCCGGCCGCCGCGCGGCGCCAGCGCCAGGGCGTCCTGCACGATGCCGTCGATCGCGCCGATACCCTGGTCGATCTTGGAGAGCAACTCGCCGGCCGCGGGGTCGCTGCCGACGCACTTGCGCAGCAGGCCGCAGTAGAGCCGTATGGCGCCCAGCGGATTGCGTATCTCGTGGGCGACGCCGGCGGCCATCTCGCCCAGGGCGGCGAGTCGGCGGCGGCGTTCCAGCTCGCGGTCCTTGTGCTCGACTTCCTGGCGCAGGCGCAGCACCTCGCGTTGCAGCGCTTCGTGGGTCTGCTGCAGGCGATGCGTGACCTCCATGTAGTCACGCAAGACCGCGCCCAGCTCCTCGGTGCTCAAGGTGGCGTTGGCTTCAACCCGCTGCTCGGTGGGTGCCTGCCCTGTCATCTCGACCGCTTGCTCCACTCGCTTATCCGCCCCCGGCCGTCTCGCCTTCAGCCGCTCAGGTCCGCCGTGGTACCGTCGGCCGGCGTGGCCGCGTTGCGGGCGTAGGCCGCATTGGCCACGCGCCCGCCGGAGACCTGATTCAGCGAGCGCGCCACGGCCTGCTTGCGGGCCGAGAGCAGGGCCTGGTCTTCCTGGTCGGCCTTGAGGATCACCTGCAACTTGCTGTTGATCTCCTCGAGCAGCGCCGAGGCCCGCCGGCGCGACTCCTGGGGCAACTGCTTGTAGACGGCCTGCCAGTTGCGACGGTAGGGCGAGAGCTGTTCGTTGACGCGTGCCAGGGCCGTCACCAGCGTCTGGCGGTCGCGCAGGATGCCCAGCAATTGTTCGGGCCGGTCGCCGGCGATGAGCTCGCGTTGCCGCTCGGAGAGCTCTTGCAGCTTCTGATACAGATCGCGCTGCTCGGTCAGCAGTTCGATCAGCCTGTCAGCGGCCAGTTCCGTGTTCGCACCGTTCATACCGTCAACTCCTGGTTGCAATAGGCCCCTACATCTTCTCGGCACAACTGCGCTGCCGGCATTACGGGTATTTATCGCCCCCGGAAGCCGACATGCTCACCGGGTTGGAGAGCACGTCTCGAAACAGCTCCGACGAGCGCACCGCGCCCAGGTACGCGTCCCACTGCTTGCGATCCATGCCGCCATACTCGGCGAACATGCGGTCGGGAATA
>CAZRSM010000258.1:0-1714 GCA_964602755.1 uncultured Planctomycetales bacterium | reverse complement strand
CATTAGCGACTGTGCCGGGGGCGTCCACACCATCGCCCCCGGCACCACCTTCAAGGTCGCCGGGGCGGCCGACCGCGCGGCAGTCGTTATGCTACTGCCGCTCGTCGACCCCGATACCGGCCGGCGGGTCCGTGTGGACCTGACCGGCCGGTTGGACATCGGTGTCGCCCAGGCGGCGCTCAACGACATCTGGCAGTTGTTGGCTGCGAGCACCGAGTGCGGCGGTGGCTACATCGACATGAGAGCCGTCATCGCCAGCATCCCGGAGGAGGTCGGAGATGGGGGCTAAGTTTTTGTTGCTGGTGGAAATTGACGAAGAGAGCGTTCGCGACGAAGAAGAAACCAATGACTTCCGCGATATCGTCCTAAAGGAGTCGCGCGAGCTGTTCCTGCACTCCAACTTCATAGGCGATACACTCAACGGCGGCAACCCCGTCAAGGTGCACCTTGTTATCGCCGAGCCCGATGTTTGCACAAAGTGCGGCGGCGACGGGATAATCGGCGACGCCGAGCCGTGTGACGCATGTTGCGGCACCGGCATTAAGAATCTCTGCGAAGTGACTGACGCGATGTTCAACACGCTATAAGGGGAGGCCGATGATCATCTACCGCACCACCCGCACTTGCGCCCGCTGCGGCCACCCAGTCGGCTGCATGGGACGGGATTGGTACGCGGAGAACCACAATGAGCTGGTGGCCGTTGATTGCGAGACGGGTAAGCTCATCGAGCACTGCCCCATCTGCGGCAACGGCGGTAGGTGGTGGGAGGAGGAGGCTACCAATGACAACCAGTAAAACTATCATCAGGGGTCAACTGCCCTGGCCCCTGACCGACATCGGCACCAGGCGGGCGCTGACCGCCCCGCCGCCACGCGTCTGGCGGTTGCATATCGTGCCCGGCGAGAGCCCGGAAATTATCAGGGCCCGGGACATCTACGAGCTGAGCCTCGAGGTCCGCGCGAGCCTCGAGCGCCACGGCGCCAGCATCCCCGGCTGGGTTCACGGCACCCCCTGGCTCCGCTGGATGCAGCGTGCCATGTGGGTCGAAGGCCCGGCCGCGCTCGAGCCGTGGAGGTTGGTTGAGGTATGCCGGGTCTGCGCGGGCGCCGGCACCGACACCGACGGCGCCACGTGTGAGCACTGTGGGGGTACCGGGAGGCCACGATGATAGCGTTCATCATGGGCGGTCTAATTGGGTTCTTCCTGGCCGCACTGCTATGCGCAGCCGGCCGGGGAGAATAGGCAAAAAGAAAGGCCGGGGGTAAACGCCCCCGGCTGTGTAATACCCCGGCCGGTTAATACAAGGAGGTAGGTCCGGCCGGGCCCTTATATTTTAACTGCCGTGGCGGAACAACGCGAACCCGGCGGCGATGATGCCGCCGGCAATAGCAAACAGCAGCCAGGTGACGACGGCCATCTGACCGCTGAGACGGTCCACCTGGCTGCGGACGTGGTTCAGGTCCCTAGGCATGTTTTCGAGCGCCTCGAGCCGGCGCGACTGTTCGGCGGTCAGCGTTTCGATCACGGTCACACGACGGTCCAGCTCGTCAACGCGACTATGCACCCTCAGCAACGACTCGTCACCCATCACCAGCTCCATCCCCCCAGCACCGCCACGCCGACGGCGCCGGGCAATGCTCGTACTTGCACCTGGGCCCACCAGCCATCGCCAACCCAGCCGAGGCCGGTATAGGGGCTGGCGTACCATCCGGCG
>CAZRSM010000257.1:0-1632 GCA_964602755.1 uncultured Planctomycetales bacterium | reverse complement strand
CAAGGTTCTCGGCGTGACGCTCACGCAGCGGCTGGCCCCGCTGGCAGCGCTGGTGGTGCACACTTCCGGCTACGTGCTGCGGCCGGTGGGCTGGCTGCTGGATGCCGTGGTGGTCGAGCCGCTGAGCCGCCTGCTGTTCGGGCAGAGCAGCGGCCGCCGACCGGTCAGCCGCGAACTGAGTGCCGACGAACTCAAGGCCCTGCTCGAGCTGAGCAGCCGCCGCGGGCTGATCAATCCTGTTGAGGTCAGCTACCTGCGCGAGATCATCGACCTGCGCCGCGTGCGCGTGCGCGACATCATGGTGCCGCGGGTCGAGGTGCAGGTCTTCGACGTGAACGGTTCGCCCGACGAGCTGCGCGCCCTGATGCGCCGCACTCACCTGACCAAGGTGCCCGTATACGAGAACAACGTCGACAACATCGTGGGGCTCATCTACGCCAAGGTGCTGTTCTTCGAACGCGACAAGGCGCTGCGCGAGCTGCTTTCGCCGGTGCGCTTCGTGCCTGAGCTGATCACGGTCGAACAACTGCTGATGCACTTCCGCGACACGCGCTCCCAACTGGCCATCGCGGTCGACGAGTTCGGCGGCATGGCCGGGCTGGTCACGCTCGAAGATGCGCTCGAGGAGATCGTGGGCGAAATCTACGACCCCGAAGACCAGCGCGGCGAAGCCCCCATAGTCCAGTTGGGCGAAGGCGAGTACGAGATCAGCGGACGGCTGCCGGTCCACGAGTGGCTCGAGACCTTCGGCCTGGCCGACATCCCGGAGCGCGTGGCCACCGTCGGCGGCCTGGTGACCGCCCGCCTCGGCCGCCCGGCTCAGCCCGGCGACATCGTCCTGATCGGCAACGTGCGGCTCGAAGTGACCCGCGTGGCGCGACACCGCGTGCAACGGCTGCGGCTGTCGCTGGTCGGCGGCGGCGGACAGCCGGAGGGGGAGCGCTCGTGACCGTCACGCTCCTGATTCTCGCTGCGGCCCTGATGCTGGCATTCAGCGGCCTGTTCTCCGGCGCCGAGACCGGCGTCTACAGCCTGAGCCTGGTACGCCTGCACGTCCGCGCCGCCCAGGGCGAGCCGCGTGCAAGGCGCCTGCTCGAGCTGATGCAGCGCCCCCAGGAGATGGTCATCACCACGCTGCTGGGAACCAACGTATCCGACTACCTGGCCACCGTCAGCGTCGCCGCCCTGGTGCTCGAACTGGGCGGATCGCACCAGGCGGCCGAGTTCTACACCACCGCGCTGCTGACGCCGCTGGTGCTGGTGTTCGGCGGCGTGCTGCCCAAGGACTGGTTCCAGCGCGAGGCCGACCGGACGATGTACGCGCTGTCGGCTCCGCTGGCCTGGTGCTGGCGCGCGGCCCGCTGGTGCGGTCTGATCCCGCTGCTCGACGGCCTGGCCCAGCGGCTGATCCGCTGGATCGATCCCCTGCACGCGCGGGAGAACGCCTTTGTGCTGCCGCAGGCCCAGTTCCGCCGACTGCTGACCGAAGGGGCCATCAGTGGCGGCCTGAGCGCCTTCCAGCGCGCCACGCTCGAACGCGTGATGAACATCTCGCGCGTGCGTCTGGCCGACGTGATGGTGCCGCGCAAACGGGCGGTCATGGTGCCGGTCGGCATCGAGCGCGAGAACCTG
>CAZRSM010000256.1:0-4396 GCA_964602755.1 uncultured Planctomycetales bacterium | reverse complement strand
AGGTGGGCGACTACCTGCTTCGTCGCGCGGCGCTGGCGGCCCGGAGCGGCGAACAACTGCGTTGCCTGATCCGGGCCGACGAAAACGTGGCCTACGGGCACGTCGAGGTGGTCTTGCGGGCCTGCGGGCGGGCCGGGCTGGGGCAGATCGTCTTCGCGGCGCGTTCCACACCCGGCAAATGACGTCCCGGTTCCGCCCCGGCGGCGCCGGCGTCAGCCGCCGTTGCGGCGCAGCCGCCCGCGTTGCCAGTTCTCCAGCGACTTGCCGGTAGCGTGGCAATCGTAGCACAGCGGCAGCGGGCCGCCGGTGTGGCACTGGTTGCAGCGCAGCTTCTCGTGGTGCAGCAGGCTCATGGAGTGGACGAACTCACCTTCGCGCAGCTCACCCTCGCGTTCCTCGATGGCGGTCAGGAAGTCGTGGCAGGTGGTGCAGCTCGAGCTGATGGCTTCGCCCTTGTCGTTTACGTGCAGGCCATCGTGGCAGCGGAAACACCCCGGCGAGATCAGGTGCCCGATGTTCTCGGGGTAGGTCTGCCAGTTGGCGCGCATCTTCGGGAAAAAGTTGAGCCGGTAGACCAGTTGGATGCGGTCGATGGCCTGCTCGATCGTCTCGCGACGGGTCTCCCAGATCTCGGGGTACTTCCGGCGATAGAAGTTGCTGATGGCGCGTTCTATCTCGCGCTCGGCGGTGGGCACGTCGGGGTAGTCGCCTACCAGGGCCGCCACCGCCTCGCGTTTGATATACGGCAACGAGGGGTCGATCATGCCGGCGTCCATCTGCAGATCGATCGCCGCCTGGGGCGAACGGAAATGATGGGCACCCCGGTTGTGGCAATCCATGCAGTCGATGGTGCGCACGATGCCGGGCGGGGGCGGGGCGTCGCTGGGCTTGCCGTCGGAGCGATAGACGATCGACTCGCCCTCGGCGGTGTTGTAGCGCACCCAGGGAATCTCCTGCAGGTCCTCGTCGACGGCGACGTACTCGATGCTGCCGGAGACGAGCATGTGCATGTGAATGCCCTCGACCCGGCCGATGCTCTCGTCGGCGCCGCCGGTCTTGAGCAGGATGCGCACCACGCGCCGCGTGTTCTCCTCGTTTGGCGAATAGTGCACGATCTCCTTGAGCTGCGAGCCGAAGAACTTGGCCGGCCAGTGGCACTGCTCGCAGGTATCGCGTGCCGGGCGCAGCTCGCGGATGGCCGGCGGGATCGGCCGCTTGTACGAATTGGCCCACACCGCCCACACCTGCCGCAGGCCCGAGAGCTTGGACTTGACGAACCAGCCGGCCCCCTCGCCGATGTGACACTGGGCGCAGGTGACCCGCGCGTGGGGCGAGTTGGCGTGCGCGGTGCCCTCGGGTTCCATCACCGTGTGGCACACCGTCGCGCAGAACTCGGTCGATTCGGTGTAGCCGTAGCCCTCGTAGCTCAGCACCGCCAGCGTGGGCAGCACCACGAAGAAGGTCACCACGGCGAACACGATCAGCGCCGAGCGCGTGTGCGGCTCGTGCAGGTCGATGCGCCAGCGCCTCAGCCCGCGCCGCTTGCGCAGGTGAGCCCGGATCACGCCGATCGGCACGATCAGCAACCCCACCACGAAGACGCCCGGCAACACCAGGAAACCGATCACGTCGAGGTAGCGGTTGGTCTTGCCGGTGACGATCGAGAAGAGCAGGAAAGTGATCACCAGCAGCAGCGAGAGCGCCACTATCAGCAACCCGAAGAGACTGATGGCGTTGTTGCAGAGACGCAGCAGCGCGATCAGGCCCTCCTTGAACGTCATGTGCGGCGAACCGTTCACTCCGCGGTTCGGTGAATCTGCCATGATGCTCTCCTCACCTGGCGCGCGGCCATCCGCCACCCGGACGCAAGCCCCCCGCCGCGACAGGCCATGGCGTTGTCTCGAAGCTCCCGGAGCCGTCGGCCGGCCCGGCAACCGCCATCAGCGAGTTCCGGTAGCGTACCACATACGCCGGCGGTGTCACCCGCTCCGGCAGCGGCCGCGGCCGTGACGCGCGTTCACGCAACCGGCCGGCGGCGTCCCGGCGGTCGCCTGCCGCGAGTCGGCCGGGTGCTGTTTCGCTTGCGCGGACCGCTGGTGGCAGGAGCGCGGCAGTTGATTCCCACCGCACCGGGGCGCAGAATCCCGCGGTGTACGCGTCCTGCGCCACCTCGCCCCGGGGGCCAACACATGCGCCGGCTCGCACTCGTTGCCATTGTCGCCCTGCCGGGCCAGCCTCGCACCGCCGAGCAGATCGAAATCCACGTCGCCCTGTCCGGCGACAATGCCAATCACGGCTGGGGCAGTTCCGTTCAGCGGCGCGTTCCCCGCGCGGCGGGTGTTGTTTCGCTGCCATGCCGACAACGCGGTTCCGCCACCGCGGGAGGCACGTCCGGCCGTGGTCGGCGGGCGGGGCGTATCAGGCCGGGCCGCGGGAAATCGACACTGGCCAGTCTGGCACGCGAGGGCCAATGCCGAGACCACCAGATGTTCCGTGGTGGTTGGATGGTGTGACACCGCTGGCGACGGCCGGTACGCCGCTGCGCCTGCTACTGACTGCAGGAAGATGCGCAAGAAGCTCATGCAGCAGTGCAGGCGAATGCGCACACACTACATAACTGTGACAACCGGATTGCCGGACATGTTGCAAGACCTTACAGACGGGCGGACAGGCGAATCGAGAGTGTATGGTCGGTTCCTGGAAAACTGCGCATTTTATTTGACTTTGGGTATAAATTGTGCGATATTATAAACACGCTCGGGTGTCCCGGGCGTGGTTGAGCGTGGGAGCGAGCAGTCGAGGGACGGGCGGCGCCATGCTCGCTTCAACGTCCACAGTCGTCCGGGGCAGACTGGCCGACCCTCAATACGTCGTCATCGCCGATCTCGACTGTTGGCCTGTTCGACTCGAAGTCTACCCAACCCACTTGACCTGCGAACTTCCAGGCGTGACCCCGGCGGCCGATCAGCAAGAACCGGCACCGGTGGCCGCGCAAGCGGGCGCCCGGCAATGGGATCGCCCGGCTTTCCGGGCATGCCTGACGGCGCGTGCGGAAGAAATCGTCGAGCGGGGGCCGGAGCAGACCATTGCCGCGGCGCGGCGGATCGCGGAGTTCTCGGCCCCGGACGAGATTGCTCTTCGCATCCGACTGAGACGTGGGACTGCGGCACTGGTGTCGCGGTTGCGCGCCTGCCTCGAGGGCGTACGCAAGAGCTGGTGCGGGCCGGCCCTGCCGAACATGGGGATTACGCTCGACATCGAGTCGGCACCGGCCTGCGCACAGACGCTGCTCGAGCTGATACACGATCTGGCCCTCACACCGGTCGTTGTCGTTCGTGTCGCCGGCGACGCCGCTCCGGGTGGGGCCTGGGGGGCGGCCCTGGCCGACAGGCTGGCCGCTGACGGCCTGCTGGTTCCCGTGAGCCTGGTCGTCGATCGCGCTACCATCTGCAGCGCGGTGACGCAGGCACGCAGACTGGTGGCATCTTCCAGGGGTGGCGGGCTTCTGCTCCGATACCGGGCCTCCGGGGACGAGACTTCGGAAAGTGCAGGCCTGTTCGGCCGGCTGGTGCTGCGAATCTACGAGGAAGACCTGGTCCCCGCCGAGCGTTTGTATCCGGTCAATCTGTTCCTGGCGACGCTGTCAGGATCCCTGCCCGGGTTCGTGTTCGCGCGCACGCCGGTGGTATTCGAGGCCCGCGCGGGAGACGTATTGCGTGGAGCCCGGGCTGCAGACAGTGCGGGCCGTCTGGCGCAGCGACTGGCACTCTTGCGGGAAGGCGCCGGGATCGGCGCCGATCGAAGACTGTTGACCTGGGAACGTCTGTTGTTGCGCTGGGTGCAGTTCGGCTGTTGCGACGACGGCCTGGGACGGCGCGACTGGCGCTGGCTGTTGGTGCTTGCGCGGACGTGTGCCATGCCGTTGCTGCAACATGCCGGAACTGCGCTCGTGAGCGAGGCCGCCCGCCGGGTTTCGGAAGGGCAGCGCCCTGCGAAGATGCGTCTGCCGAGTGCGGGCGAGCGACCACGCAGGCCCGGCGGCAGGCGCGACGCCGGGACTGCCGTTGCTGCGGGTTCGCGTACCGGTTCTGTCAAACCTGCGCGTGTTCCGGAGCGGCACGGGGGGCTGGACCGTAGCGGGTGGGATGCTGCCGGGCATGAACTCCGTACCCGGTTGTCAGGTGAACAGGACGCGCAGCCTCCGCAGCGCCGCGCGGCCGGGGATGGTTGCTGGCTTTCGCCGCGAAGTCTGCCGGTCGCGATGGCTGTTACGGTATTGGACTTGGACGTGACGAAGGCGTGTAACCTGCGGTGTTCCTACTGTTTCAAAGGTCGCGTACTGCATGCTAACTCTCCTCCCATGTCGATACAGGTCGCTCGTGCCGCCGTCGACTGG
>CAZRSM010000255.1:0-2948 GCA_964602755.1 uncultured Planctomycetales bacterium | reverse complement strand
AACACCTACGCCGTTTATCTCGACCTGACCGAGCAGGCCACCGGGATCAAGCGCGAGGTGCTGGAGAAGAAGCTGGGGGCCATCCTGGAGATCTACGAGAAGTTCGCCGGGGCCGACCCGCTCTCCGAGCCGATGAAGATCTTCCCCGGCGTGCACTACAGCATGGGTGGGTTGTGGGTCGATTACGAGAAGGACCCGCACACGCTGGGGCTGCGGCTCGATTCGCCACGCAACCAGCACACCAACATCCCCGGCCTGTTCGCCATCGGCGAGTGCGACTATCAGTATCACGGCGCCAATCGTCTGGGGGCCAACTCGCTGCTGAGCTGCATCTTCGCCGGCCTGATCATGGGCCCGACCCAGCAGGCCTGGCTGGCCAACCTGCCTGACGGCAGCGCCGCCGACCAGCCGGCCAGCCTGTTCGAGCGCGAGGTTCAGAAACACACCGAGGCCTGCCAGGCGCTGATCAAGCGCGAGGGCACCGAGAATCCCTACCAGATCCACCGCGAGCTGGGCGAGCTGATGACTCGCAACGTGACGGTGGTCCGCGACAACGAGGAGCTGGAATACACGCTGGGTGAGCTGGACAAGTTCGCCGAGCGGGCCCAGCGGGCGGCCCTCTCGGATCGCGGCATGTGGACCAACCAGAACCTCAGCTTCACGCGGGCGCTGGGCGACATGATCACGCTGGCCAAGGTCATCACCAAGGGGGCCTTGCTGCGCAACGAGTGCCGCGGGGCGCACTACAAGCCCGAGTTCGCGATTCCCGCGCCGACCGCCGACGATCCCGACGAGCTGCGCAAACAGGCCCGTGAGTGGTGCCAGAAGTACCACAAGCAGAACCAGGAGTGGCTCAAGACCACGCTGGCCCGTTACAGCCCCGACGGCCCGCGGATCAGCTACGAGCCGGTCGATACCGAGGCCATCCCGCCGCGTCCGCGCACGTACGGGCTGCGGGGGGCCGAGATCATCGACGAGGTTTGGAAGGAAGAGTTCGCCGACAAGGCCGCTGCGCCCGCCGCGACCGCCGGCCACTGAAAACCAAGCGGGGTAGCACACCATGCCAGAAAGAATTCGCGTCAAGGTTCAGCGTCAGGACAACCGCGACTCGCGCCCCTACGTCCAGACCTTCGAGCTCGACTACAAGCCGCAGATGAACGTCATCTCGGTCTTGCAGGAGATCGCGGCCAACCCGGTGACCGCCGACGGTGAGCACACCACGCCGGTGGTGTGGGACTGCAACTGCCTGGAGGAGGTCTGCGGGGCCTGCACGATGGTCATCAACGGGCAGGTTCGCCAGGCCTGCGCGGCGCTGGTCGACGAGCTGCTCAGAGAATCGCCGGTAATCGACATCAAGCCCATGACCAAGTTCCCGGTGATCCGCGACCTGTTCGTCGATCGCAGCCACATGTTCGAGATGCTCAAGAGGATTCAGGGCTGGATCCCGGTGGACACCTATGGCCACATCGGTCCCGGTCCCAATACCTCGCCCGAGGTGCAGGACATCCGCTATGCCATCTCGCGCTGCATGACCTGCGGCTGCTGCATGGAGGTCTGCCCGCAGTTCAACGACGCCAGCGACTTCATCGGTCCGCAGCCCATTGCCCAGGCGCTGTTCTTCAACATGCACCCCACCGGTGAACTGACCGCCGAGCGGCGACTCGACCCGCTCATGGGCCCCGGCGGCATCGCCGACTGCGGCAACGCCCAGAACTGCGTCAAGGTCTGCCCCAAGGAGGTGCCGCTGACGTGGGCCATCGGCAAGATCGGCCGCGATACGACGAAGCTGGCGCTCAAGCGCTGGTTCATGCAGTAAGGCGGCTTCCGATCAGTGCGTTGTCGGGCGTTGCGCCCTCATCGCGGGGGGCATGGTGGCGTTCGCCACGCTGCCGGTTGCCTGCGGGCAGAAAGCGTGGCTGCTTCACGAGCCACCCGCGTCCGGCGTCGAGCGCGCCAGGCCCGCTCGTGCATTGGGCGGCTCGTCCAGCGCGACGTCGGTAGCCCGGTCAGCCCGCCGGGCGGCTCGAGCACCTGACCGGATCGCCCGCGAGCCCGCGCCGTTTGCACCGCGGCCGGCACTGCTGTAAACCCGCTGCTCTATCCGATAGGATTCTCAGCCGAGCCGGCTGGCGCGCCGCCACGACGGGGGCTCCGCGCCTGCCGGCGGCCGATCGGCAACAAGGAGCAGCGTATCGACATGGCAGGCGTCTACGACATCCTCGAACAGCGCGACCTGATCGCCCAGTGCAGCGACCCCGAGCTGCGTGACAAGCTGGCCGGCGAGCGGCTGACCGTCTACTGCGGCTTCGACCCCACCGCCGAGAGCCTGCACCTGGGCAATCTGGTTCCGGTTATCGGACTGGCGCACCTCCAGCGGGCCGGCCACCGCGTGCTGGTGGTGGTCGGCGGGGCCACCGGCATGATCGGCGACCCCAGCGGCCGCTCGGAAGAACGCAACCTGCTGACCCAGGAGCAGATCGAACGCAACGTGGCCGGCGTCAAGGCCCAGCTCGGGCGCTTCCTCGACTTCGACGGGCCCAACCCCGCCATGATGCTCAACAACTACGACTGGATCGGCCGCATGCGCTTCGTCGACTGGCTGCGCGAGGTCGGCAAGTACTTCACCGTCAACTACATGCTCGCCAAGGACTCGGTCCAGTCGCGGCTCAAGAGCGAAGCCGGCATCAGCTATACCGAGTTCAGCTACATGACGCTCCAGGCCTACGATTTCCTGTACCTCTACGATCAGTATGGCTGCACGCTGCAGGTCGGCGGCTCGGACCAGTGGGGCAATATCACCGCCGGCATCGACCTGATCCGCAAGCTGCGCCAGGCAAGCGCCTACGGGCTGACCTTCCCGCTGATCACCACCGCCGGCGGCGAGAAGTTCGGCAAGTCGGCCGGCAACGCCATCTGGCTCGACCGCGGCCGCACCAGCCCGTGGGACT
>CAZRSM010000254.1:0-9423 GCA_964602755.1 uncultured Planctomycetales bacterium | reverse complement strand
CAGCGCCAGGCCGCCGTAGCCCTGGAAGTGGGCGATGCGCAAGCGGTGCCGCCCGGCCTGGAGCGTGACGGCAGCGGTCCTGGGAGTCGCGGCGTGCAGGCCGTCGTGGTCGATCAGCAGGGCCTGGTCGATCCACAGCTTGGCGCCGTCGTCGCTGGTCAGCTCGAAGGCGTAGCGACCGGAGCCGTCCACCTGCCGCTCGGCCTAGACGATGGTCAGCAGGTTGTCGTGCAGCGGCGCGAAGGCCGCCTCGGGCAGATCGATGGTCTAGACGATGCGGGCAACGTTGGGCAGTTGCCCCGGTACCAGCTCGGGCAGGGCGCGCACCGGGCGCTCCATCTCGTAGATGCGCACCAGCGCCCCCTGGCGCGCAGTCTCCTGGGCCCACGCCCCGGCGAGCAGCCCGCAAGCCAGCACGGCCGCGAATCGACGCACGAACATGGTGAGTTCCTCTGTTCCTGAATTGCCCCGGCGCTGCGCCCGCGGTGCGCCGGGCGCTCCGCACGGCGTGTTTCAGTCGGCCGGCAGGAAGTCGAGCACTTTCAGCTCGGCACTGCGCCGGCCGTTCCATTCGTTGACAATCGGCTCGAACGCCAGCCGCAGCCGCCCGCAATCCAGCAGCTCATCCAGCCGCTCGGCCGCTCCGAAGGCGATGGCCTTGCGATGAACCTGCCCCTGCCGCACCACGAATTGCAGATGTCGGGCATTACCGCCCACCGTGCGCGGCTGGCCGACCAGCTCGACCGGCGTGGTCGCGAACCGCGGCCGCGGATTGCCGATCCCGAACGGCGCCATGCGCTCCAGCGTCTCGGCCAGGGGCACGTCCAACTGACCCAGCTCCAGCTCGTCGTCCAGCCGCAGGGCCGGCAGCAGGTCGGCGTCGGTCAGGCGGCGGGCGGCCTGCTCGAGGAAAGCCTGCGTGAAGCCCTCGACCGCCCCGGCCGCGATGCGCAGCCCGGCGGCCATCGCGTGTCCGCCGTGGCTGATCAGATGTTCGCGGCACTCGGTGAGTACCTCGTGCAGCGGGAAGTTGGGCACGCTGCGGCCCGAGCCCTGGCCCTCGTCGCCGTCGAGCGCGATCAGCACGGCCGGCCGGCCGAAGCGTTCCACCAGCCGCGAGGCCACGATCCCCACTACGCCGCGGTTCCAGCGCTCGCTGGCCAGCACGATGCCCCGCGTGCCGGCGCGGTCGAAACCCCGCTGCCTGACCAGCTCGACCGCCTCGGCGGCGATCTCGCGCTCCACGCGCTGGCGCTGGCGGTTGCACTGGTCGAGCCGCTGGGCGATTTCGCGGGCCCGCTGCTCCGAGGCACTGGTGAACAGCTCCACGGCCTCGATCGCGTGGCCCAGCCGGCCCAGGGCGTTGAGCCGCGGCGCCAGCGCGAAGCCGATGTCGTACTCGTTGTAGCGCGGCCGCCCGGACAGACCCGACACCTCGATCAGCGCCGCCAGACCCACGTTGGAGGTGTGGCGCAACTGGCGCAGGCCCATCGCGGCGATGATGCGGTTCTCGCCGATCAGCGGCACCACGTCGGCCACCAGCCCCAGGGCCGTCAGCCCCACCGCTTCGACCAGCAGCGTGCGGTACGGCTCGGTCACCTTCTCGCGTCCGCACAACTCGCGCGCCAGCGCCCACGCCAGCTTGAAGGCCACGCCCGCCCCGCACAGATGCGGGTTGTCGCTGCCGGCCCCGATCGACGGATGCACCAGCGCCGCCACCTCGGGCAGCTCGTCGCCCGGCTCGTGGTGATCCGTGATGATCAGTTGCAGCCCCAGCTCAGCGGCGCGGCGCGCCTGCTGACAGGCGGTTATGCCGCAGTCCACGGTGACCACCACGTCGGCGCCCTGCTCCTTGAGCGTCGCCAGCGCGTCGGCGCTCAGGCCGTAGCCCTCTTCAAAACGGTTGGGGATGAAGTAACGCACGTCGGCGCCGGCCGCCGTCAGTACGTGCCACAGAATAGCCGTGGCGGTGATGCCGTCCACGTCGTAGTCGCCGTAGATCACGATCCGCCGCCGCCGGCGCGCGGCGTCGGCCAGCAGGCGAGCGGCCTCGATCACGCCGGGCAGGGACTCCGGCGGCAGCAGGCGGCTCCAGTCGGGCGCCAGGAAGCTCTCGATCTGGGCCGGTGTCTGCATCTGGCGGTTCAGGAAAACCTGCGCCAGCACGGGCGCGACGCGCGCCTGCTGCGCCAGCCGCAGACAGTCGGGATGACGCGGCGCGATGATCCAGCGGCGGTTTGTAGAAACCAGGGTGCTCAGCGTCTGCTCCCGCAACAGACCACGGGTTGTGGATGGCGCCCGTCGCGCCCCCTACCGATAGTCGCAGTTTACCTGACCGCCCCACGTCGGGCCAGTTGGACCGCGCCGCCGCGCTCGCGCGGGCGCAGGTGCACGCGGCCCAGCGCCGCGGCCTTGTCGAGCGTCTCGGCGTATTCGAGCTGCGGATCGGAGTCGGCCACGATCCCTCCGCCGGCGAACATGCACGCCCGGCGGCGGTCGTATTGCAGAGTGCGGATGGCCACGTTGAGCCGCAGGTCGCCATCGAGCGACAGCAGCCCCACGGCGCCGGTGTAAACGCCCCGCGGTCCCGGCTCCAGCTCGTTGATGATCTCGATGGCCCGCAGCTTGGGCACGCCGCTGATCGAGCCGGCCGGCAGGCACGCCGCCAGCAGATCGAGCGCGTCACACCCATCGCGCAGCGTACCTGTGACGTCGGCCACCGTGTGCCACACGGTCGGGTGCGCTTCGACGCGCCGCGGCGCGGCGACACGCACCGTGCCCGGGCGGCAGACGCGGCCCAGGTCGTTGCGGTGCAGATCCACGATCATCGTCAGCTCGGCGCGGTCCTTGCTCGAGCGCAGCAGCTCTTCGCGCAAAGCGGCATCACGTCGCGGATCGCCGGAGCGGGGTCGCGTGCCCTTGATGGGCGAGGTGAGCACCTCGCAGCCGGTCTTGCGCAGCATCAGCTCGGGCGAAAGCGACAGCACCCCGCGGGTGTCGAAACGCAACAGCGCCCCGTACGGCGCCGGGTTGGCCCGTCGCAGAGCGGCATAAAGTGCCAGGGGGTCCGCCGGCGGCGGTGCGTCGAAGCGCTGGGCGATGTTGACCTGATAGATGTCGCCGGCGGCGATGTACTCCAACGCCCGGCGGACCGCCGCCAGGTAGTGCTCGCGCCGGGTGGCCGGTCGCCAGGACAGCCGCGGTGCCGAGCCGACCCGGCCCACCGTTCCGGCGGCCGCCTGCCAGCGGCGGGCCACGTCCTCGGGCGTCACGGGCACCAGCCCCATAGCCTCGCGCAGGCCCAGCGCACAGAGCAGCCAGGCTTCGCGCCGGTGGTGGTCGAGCGCGACGACGCTGTCGAACAGCGCCAGACGGATCAGCGGCAGATCGCACGGCGGCTCTCCGCGCGGCGCGGGCAGCCGTTCGAGCAGCCCGGCGGTCTCGAATGCGAAATAGCCGACCCAGCCCGGCGCCAGTCCCAGCGGCGCCGCCGGCCAACGCGGCAATTGGCGCAGCATGCGGGACAGAAAATCCCAACCGGTGCCGGTCGTCTGCCAGCGGTCGGCGGCGCTCAGCGTCGCCCGACCGCTGCGGTCGCACTCCAGCCGGGCCAGCGGGTCGAACGCCACCAGGCTCCAGCCATCCCCGTGAGCCGCGCTGTCGAGCCAGGCCAGCTCGCAGCCGGCGGCGAGCCTGGCGATCGTGCTGGCGATGTCGGCCGGCCAGTTCAGCCGCCTGCGATACCACGCCGGCGTGAAGCGGCGAGCTGCATCCCAAGCGGCCTGCGGCAGCGAGCCAACCATAACCTGTTGTCTCCGCAGCGGTTATCGCCGTGAAAGCGGAATGCCGGCGGCGCTGGGCCGCTCGGCCCCGGCCGAAGAGCCAGTGTAGTCGCTGGCCGCACGCTTGGGTACCGCCCACGGCAGTCGCCCAAAAACGTCGGCACCGGCCACCTGTGCCACACTATACTGATGCGCAGAGCCCAGGCGAATTCGGCCGCGGCGCCCAACGCACCGGCGGCTGGCGTGTCTGTGGCTCGCAGAGAGCCGCGCCGAGGCAGGTGCCCCCTTTGTTCGCTTCGCAATCGGCCCGGCCAGGAGATGCAGGAGGCGAAAACCATGGCCGCAAGAATCATGATCGCACTGACCGCGGTGCTGCTCAGTACCGGGGCCTGCGCACCGCGTGCCACCGCTGACGAATTCACGCTCTCGCTGGGCTACGGGGCCCGACCGGTCTACAGCACCGCGTACTACGCCGCGACCTACACCGGCCCGGCCGGTATCTTCTACGAGGACTGCGGGCCACCGATACTCTTCCCCGAGTATTACCCCCCATACGTGACAACCTACACGCGCAGCGAATACTTCGGATATCCGGCGGTGCGGAGAGGCTACACGGTACGCTATCGCAACGTACACCGCTCGGTGCACGTGACCCGACGCACGGTCTATCGCCGCGTTCCGAGCTACGGGGTGCACGTGCGTGTCCGCGCCGGCGATCACCATTCGCGGCGTCATCACCACCATTCGCACCACGGTCGCACGCACATCCGCGTCAGACGCCATTAGCCGTCTGCGCGCCGGGCGCGGCATGGCTGCGCTACCCGCACACGTAACCACTGCACCGCGGAGAACAACGGAAGGCACAGAGGCAGAGCTGTGGTGGGCGACGCGACGGCGCGCGTGCACTGCCCGGCAGTGGGCGGGGAGTAGAAGATCGCGCTGCTTGCAACAATCACGTGATCAACGTGCCCAGTCCGGCGGCGCGGTGAGGTCGATGCCCAGCAGCGGACGGGCCAGGAAGTAGACGAACAGCGTGATCAGCACCACGCCGATGAAGTTGAGGATCAGCCCGGTCTTGACCATGCGGCCCATCTCGACCTTGCCCGAGCCGAAGACGATCGCGTTGGGAGGCGTGGCCACCGGCAGCATGAACGCGCACGAGGCCGAGATCGTGGCCGGCAGCATCAGCAGCAGCGGGTTGAGGCTCATGGCCTGACTTACGCGGGCCAGGATCGGCAGCATCACCTGCGTGGTCGCTGTGTTGCTGGTGACCTCGGTCATGAAGGTCATCAGCAGGCACGTGCCGGCGATCAGCACCAGCGGGTTGCGGATGCCCAGCTCGGCGAAGACCGTGCCGCACCACAGACTCAGGCCGCTGGCCTTGAAGACCGCCGCTATGGCGAACCCGCCGCCGAAGAGCAGCAGGATGCCCCACGGCAGCCGCTGGGCGGTTTCCCAGTTCATCAGGCGTCTCGTGCGGCCGGCGGCGTCGCGCCCGGCCGGGATCACGAACATCAGCACCGCCATGCCCAGCGCCACGGTGGCGTCGTTTATGAAGGCGGCCCGGAAGCGTTGCGGCGCGCCGTCGCCGGGGGTCAGCAGCCGTTCGAGCAGCGCCGCCCAGCCGTAGTCCACGCCGCCGACGGGCAGCTTGCGCGTCATCCACAACAGGGCGGTAGCGGCAAAGACCGCCAGCATGGTCGCTTCGGCCCCCCGCAGGCGGCCCAGGCGGGCCAGCTCGTCCCGCACCACCTGTCGGCCGGCCTTGAAGTGACCGGCCTCGAAGCGACAGGTCACGCGCGTCAGCACCAGCCACACCAGCGGTACGAACACGATCACCACCGGCACGAACAGCAGCATCCAGTGGCCGAAGCTGATCTCCGGGGCGGCGCCGAACAGCGTGCGGAACTGCCCCTGGAAGACGATGTTCGGCGGCGTGCCGATGGGCGTGGCGATGCCGCCCACGCTGGCGCCGTAGGCGATGCCCAGCATCAGGGCGGCGGCGAAGTTGGCCCGGCTGGTGGCGCTGGTGTGATCCTCCAGACCGGCCAGGGCGGCGATCACCGCCAGACCGATCGGCAGCATCATCATCGTGGTGGCGGTGTTGCTGATCCACATGCTCAGTATGGCGCTGGCGAACATGAAGCCCAGCACGATCGTGGCCCGGCCGGTGCCCATCAGCCGTACGATGTGCAGAGCGATGCGCCGGTGCAGCCCCCAGCGCTCGACACCCAGCGCAATGATGAACCCGCCCATGAAGAGGAACACGTTGGGGTCGGCATAGCGGGCAGCCACGGCCTTGATGGGCATGATGCCCAGCAGTGGTGCCAGCAGCAGCGGCAGCAGCGAGGTGACCGGGATCGGCAGAGCCACGAAGATCCACCAGACGGCCACCAGGGCCGTCAGGGCCGCGGCCGCCATCATCAGCCGCGCCCGGGCCCCCAGCGCCCGCTGCCAGGCGGCCCGGTACTCGGGCGACGACTCGTCGGCGCCCCCGTGGCCGGCGTGAGCCAGGATGGCCTGCGTGTCGGCGACGAGCTGGGAAGCGAAGTGTTGCCGCGCCGCCGCCCGCATGCTCGCCGGCGGCGTAGCCAGCAGCAGCCCGCCAAAGGCCGCCAGCCCCAGCCAGAAACCCAGTCGGGCGGCCCGAGGCGTTTCGCGTTCGGCGCTGCTCTTGTCGAGTTTCATGACACTCGTTCCCGGCTGCGACCCGCGCATCTTAGCCAGCCGGCGGTCAGGCGACCACGCGGGCATGCAGTGCGGAATGCAAAGCACAAGAAAAGGACGGCAGCCCGCGCCAGGCGCTGCTGCCGCCACCGTTTCCTGTCGGCAGGGGGATTCTCAGCCGGGTCGTGACTGCTACAAGCTGTTGTCGCTCGAGCTGCCGGCGGTCTGCGGCCGGTTGCTTCCCTCGACGATCCCCACCAGCTCGGCCACGAACTGGTCGCGCATCGAGGTGGCCATGCCGGTGAGCTCCTCGGCGGCCGCGGCGGCCTGTTCGGCCCCGGCGGCGTTCTGCTGAGTCACCTTGTCCATGGTGGCCACGGCGGTGTTGATCTGCTCGATGCCCTGCGCCTGTTCGTTGGACGCGCTGCTGATGTCGTTGATCAGGTCGGCGACCTGCGACACGTTGTCGATCACCTTGCGGAGGATGTCCGTGGCGGCATTGGCTACCGTCGAACCTTCCTTGGCACGCTCGGCCGAGTCGCTGATCAGACGCGTGGTGTCGCGGGCGGCCTCGGCGCTGCGCTGGGCCAGGTTGCGCACTTCGTCGGCCACGACCGCGAAACCCTTGCCGTGTTCGCCGGCGCGGGCCGCCTCGACCGCGGCGTTGAGGGCCAGCAGGTTGGTCTGGAAGGCGATCTCCTCGATGATCTTGATGATCTTGCTGATCTCGCCGGCCGAGTCGTTGATGGCCTGCATGGCGTGGCCGAGCTGGTCCATGGTCTGGTCGCCCTGTTCGGCCAACCGGCGCGTGGCGTTGGCCAGCTCGTTGGCCTTGGCGGCGTTCTCGGCGTTGCTGCGGGTCTGGGCGGCCATCTCCTCCAGCGCGCTGCTGGTCTGCTCGATCGAGGAGGCCTGCATGCTGGCGCCCTCGGCGGTGCTCTGCGACGAGGCGGCCACCTGGCCGGCGGCGTCGTTGACCTGATCGGCGCCTTCGGTCAGACCGGCGATGATGTTGCGCAGCGGTCCGATGACGCCGCGGGTGGTGGTGTAGTAGTAGACGCAGGACGCCACCACCAGCAACAGCAGCATCACCAGCCCGCCCTTGAAGAGCGAGGCGCGGATCTGGGCCTGGGCGGCGTCGAGGTTCTGGATGACCTCGAATGCGCCGTGGACCTCACCCTCTTTCCAGTTCTCCATCCTGGCGCCGGTGGGATCCAGGCCTTCGCTGTTGGCCCACAGCTCCTGCGACGTGGCCGGGTCGCCGTGGCACAGCAGGCATTCTTTCGTGAGCCGTACCGGGCGGAAATAGCGGATGGCGTTGAGCTCGGGATCGTACTCGTAGTACTCCGCCAGTTCGCCGCTTTCGAAGCGCTTGAGTACGCGGGCCTCCAGCTCGTCGGGCTGGTTCTGGGGGTTGCGCGGGCTGAACTTGGGCGTCCTGAAGGCGTAGTCGCCCTCCTCGGCCTTGGACATCGCGGCCCGCCAGGCGGTAACGACCGGCACTGCCTGGAGCACCTTGTCGATCTCACCGGCCTTTGCCCACTGCCGCAGTTGCTCGGCGCTGAACAGGCCGGCGTCCCACTTCTTGGTCATCTCCTCGCGGGTGGACTCGGCGGTCATCACGATGGCGCGGGCTTTCTCCACGAACTGGTGATGCACCTTGTTGCGCGCCTCGCGGTAGTAAAGGCCGAACATGACGGCCATCACTACGAACAACTGAGCTACCCCCAGCAGGATGAGTTTCTTGCGCAAATCGAGAGTCGACATCTTGGGTTCTCCTGGTACCGAGGCAGCACCGGCCGGAAGAGACGCAGCCCGGCGCAGCCCGGCACCGGGCGCCGTCGGTCGGCGATCGCGGCTGCCATCGTTATTGATCTTGCTCCTGGGCGAAGGGTTTTTCTTCGTTGAGCACCTTGTCGATATCCAGCAGGATCTTCACGCTGTCCTTGACCTTGCCCATGCCCATCACGTAGGTCGTATCGACCGCACCGCCCAGCGGCGGCGGCGGGTCGATGTGCTGGCCGTCGATGTCCAGCACCTCCTGCACCGTGTCGACGATGATGCCCATCAGGGCGCCTACGTCGACCACGATGATGCACGTGGCGTCGGTGTATTCGGCCGGCGGCATGCCGAACTTCAGGCGCAGATCCACCACGGGGATGACCTTGCCACGCAGGTTGATTACGCCCTTGACGTGTGTGGGCATCTGCGGCACCGAGGTGATGTCCATCACGCCGATGATCTCGCGGACTTTGAGAATCTCGACGCCGTACTCCTCGTCAGCCAGGCTGAACGTCAGGTACTTGCCTCCACAGGCCGCCACGGACTCCTCGTTGACCTGGGCCACGCTGGTTTCTTCGCTCATCAGTTGTTGCCTCCTGTTGCGACTGCGGCTTGGGTTTCGCTCTCAGGCTCGACCGGCTGCCCGTCAAACCCGTCCGGCCCGGCCGCCGACTGCTCGCCGGCCCGATGGCGGTAGCTGCAGTCCTTCCTGTTCTGGTTGTGCAGTGCCAGCAGACCCGTGGGCTCGAGAATCAGACCAACGCGCCCGTCGCCCAGGATCGCCGCGCCGGAAATGCCCTTGACGTGCTTGAACCGGTCGCCCAGCGTCTTGATGACCACCTGCTGCTGGCCGATGAGCTGGTCGACCACGATGCCGATCTTGTGCGACTCGGCGTGAGCGATCACCACCAGCCCCTCGGTGGGGTCGACCGGCGGCGTGAAGCCGAACAAGGGGCCGATCTGGATCAGCGGGATCAGCTCGCCGCGCACCTGGATCACCATGCCGTAGCGCTGCACCACGCTGATCTGTTCGGGCGTCGGCCGCAGCGACTGCTCGATCATGATGGTCGGGATGATCAGCCGCTCGTCGCCGACGCAGACCAGCATGCCGTCGATGATCGCCAGCGTCAGCGGCAGACGGATGCTGAAGACGCTCCCGCGACCCAGCTCCGAACTGATCTCCACCTTGCCG
>CAZRSM010000253.1:0-2034 GCA_964602755.1 uncultured Planctomycetales bacterium | reverse complement strand
GTCTCAAGCTGGTGGCGCGGCAGGGTCCAGGACTGGCCGTCGGCCCACTCCTGGAACTCGCGCCAGGTCCAGCCTTCGGTCTGCTTGCGTGCCAGGGCGTCGGCCACCTGCTGGATCTGGTCGAGCGCGGCCAGTCTGGATACCGTCACGGCCTGGGCGCGCTTCTCCACCGGCAGGCGGTAATAATCCTCGGGCAGCATGACATTGGCAGCGCGCGCCAGGGCCGCCTGCACGTCGATGGGCGCGTCGAAGGGGATGGTCAGCGGCGGGGGCATTCAGCGGCCGTCTTTCGGGTCATCGGTCCATATCCCCGGCAGGTCATTGTCTCCAGGCATGGGACACGCCCATGAGATCGGCGGCGTAGAGGGCGCGCGAAAGCTGTTCCCGGAATTCCCTGGCGTCGGCGTTGTCCAGCACCACGGCAAGACGTGCGCGCAGTTCGTCTTCGTTGCGCGCGCCACGAATGGCCGAACGGATGGCGTCGGCATCGATGGGAGAAGCCAGACGGTCGAGGGTGCGCTCGATCTCGTCTTCGATCGCCTGCTGCTCCGGGGTGAAGCGCGGGCGCGGATCGCCGCCCCCGTCCGGACTGAGGCGCGCGGCGAGCCGGGGCGTGGCCGGCTGGGCTGGGTCGTTCCGGGCCGGCAGTTCGTCCGCCATCAGGAAATCGTCGGGCTCGAAGCCGTATTTTTCCTCCCAGTAGCGGCGAGTGAAGCGAATCTGCCCGGTATCGGTCAGGATCTTGTCGCGCTCGGCGCGCTCGCGTTCGAGGCCCACGCCGTCTTCCATGACGAAGCGGCCCGGCTCCAGGCCGTTGAAGGCCGCCAGCCGGTCGATGATGCGCTGGATGGCGCGCTGGACGTGGCGGATGTCGGCGCGGCGCTTTTCCTGCCGGATCTCGTTGTGGACCTGCCCGAGGGCGCGGTTGCCGCTGCCGCCGTCGGTGCCGGAGGTGAGCGTCTGGCCGAGGATCAGGCGCTGGATGCGGCGGGTGCAGCCGGTTTCGAATTCGGTGAACTTGTTGGCGCTGTTGCCTGGGGTGTCGAGGTTGTGCAGTTCGTCGTCGATGTCCACCACGGCCACGGGGCCGTTGGAGAAGCGCTTGAGCATCTCGAGCACCAGTTCCCTGTCGGACTGGGTCTTGCCGTAGAGCAGCGGCTTGGCGGCGCGCTCGAGGAACTGCGCCCAGAGTTTCCAGCCTTCGACGCGGAAGCGCCAAGCCCAGTAGGCCTTGGCCAGCAGGGCTTCGCCGTGCGGCTTGCGTAGCGATGGGTCGTTGACCACGGCCAGAAACTTGCGCTGGTCGGCTTCTTCCTGGGCGCCGAACGTCCACCAGAGGCGGCCATCCGGCGTGATGCGGAACCATTCGAAGGGGCATTCGATGGCGCCCGCCAGCCCCATGCGTCCGGGATGCGGGTTGGCGGGGTCGTCTGGCGCGCGGTACACCAGTTCGAGCACGTTGTAGCCGTAGAGGATGCTGTTCCAAACCTGCTGCGCCAGTTCCGGCATGTGCGGTTCCAGCACCTCGGTGAAGAACCTGCGCGCGCGGGCGGACGGGTGTTCGATGCGCCAGGGGGTGTTGATGCAGGCGTCCCGGCGGGTTTCGATGGCGGCGGCCACCTCGTCGTCGGCCGCCACGCGGCGCAGCTTGACGCGCGAGATGCCGGCGCGCTGGAGGATCTCGTCCGGGTCGCCCAACCAGCCGAAGCGCGCCAGCATGCGCTCGACCGCGATGGAGTTGTTGAACGCGGTGATGTCCTGAATGTCGCGGCTGCTCCTGCTCATGCCGGGCATGGTGGACGACAACGGCCGCCGCGTCGTGTGGAACCGGTTCCACCGTGCCTACATTCGACCCCGAAAAAATTAACATGGTGGTAGTACCCGCCAGCGCGCGGCAGGTCAAATGTCGCTACAAAAACATTGTCCGCCCGATTTATTGAAGCTACAATAAAGACATGGAATACGAGTGGGACGAGAACAAGGCCGCCCGCAATCTTCGCCATCACGGCGTGGCCTTCGAATCGGTCGAGGATT
>CAZRSM010000252.1:0-11217 GCA_964602755.1 uncultured Planctomycetales bacterium | reverse complement strand
ACGACGAAGATGGCCAAGAAAACAAAAACCGAAGCGGCCTGACCGAGTGAACGTGACGGATGCCTCTGATTCAGTTTACACAGGAATTGACACTGCTTCCGGCTTGTTCCCCTGCCTGGCTTTCATACGTCCGTTCAGTTGCTCTTCGCTCTGCCATGCGTGGCTCTCCTTGCGTCCTGCCGTCCGGCCATCGGCCCCTCGGCCCAGGGTGAAGGGGCCGACGGCCGGACTCAAGCCCTCAGCTTAACACCTGTCCAACTGAGGAGGGGGACGCAATACCAATAAGCACCGCGACGCCGGGCGCGCCGGCGTATCAATCCCAGCACGCCAGCGTATCGCGCTCGAAGACCGGCCCTTCGCTGCACGTCAGCGCCCAGCGCGTGTTGCCGTCGGCCTGCCTCACCCGCACCACGCACGACAGGCACGTACCCATGCCGCAGGCCATGAAGCGCTCGATACACAACTGGCAGCTCTGCCCCAGGCGGCGCGTCAGTTCGGCCACCGCCTGCAGCATCGGCTCGGGGCCGCACGCCAGCACCAGTGCCGCCGATGGGTCGGCCAGCCCCGCGCTCCACCGCTCCAGCGCCGCGGTCACCACGCCACGCATGCCCAGCGACCCGTCGTCGGTGGAAATAATCGCCGGATAGTCGGCCGACCCCGGCAGTCGCACGCAGCGCCGCGGCTCCCCGGCGTCACTCGGCGTCGCGGTCAGCTCCAGCGGCAGCAGCTCGCCGCTGGCCGCTCCGAACACGACGACCACCTCGCGCTGCCCCAGCTCCCACAGCCGCCGGGACGCGTACAGCAGCGGCGGAATGCCCACGCCACCGCCGACCAGCGCGATCGGCCGCTGGCTCTCTGGCAGCCGAAAGCCCACCCCCAGCGGCCCGGTCACATCGAGCCGCCCCCCCGCCACCAGTCGCCCCAGCGCCCGCGTGCCGCGACCCACCTCGCGATAGATCAGCTCCAGCAGCGGCCCGTCGGCTGCGCGGCGATAGTCGGCGATGCTCAACGGCCGGCGCAGGAACACCGGCGGCGCCGATCCGGGAGCCTGGGCTGCCGGCCGCACATGCACGAACTGACCCGGCTCACAAGCCGGCAACCCGGCGGCCCGCAGCACCAGCCGGCGATGCTCGCGACAAAGCGGCTCGTTGGAAACCACCTCCGCCAGCAGACCACAGACCCTGCCGCGCCCCGGTGCACACGAATGCTGAATGTCGACGTCCACTTACGGTCCACTCCCCAACAGCTCGAAGCAATCGCGTCGGCGGCGCCGGCCTTACGGTGCGCGGGTTTCGCGCCGCTGCTCGAGCTTTTCGATGCGGCGCCGGCCGGCGCTCATCAGCCGCCCTTCGGTCTCCACCACGATCACCACGCGGCTGGCGGCCTGGTCGGCCGTCAGCCACTGCAGCGTGGTCAGCATCCGCCAGCGGCACAGCCGCGCCGCCGGCGCATCGTAACGGGCCGTTCCCTCCAGGTGCCCGGCGTCGAAACGCAGTACCGCGCCGCCGGCCAGCGTACAGGCCACCGCGCGGGCGTCCAGCGGTTCCAGCCGGGCCGTAAACGACAGCTCGGCGCCGCGCCGCCCGCGCTGGCTGGTGATCCGCACCAGGTGATACTCGAAGTCGGCCCGCAGCCGCGCCCCGGCCACGAAGCGGCGGACCGTCTGCCGGCGCCACCGCTCGCCCTCCTGCACGCGCCGCCCCTCGGCCAGCGCCGCCTGCGGATCGGAGTTGTACCATCCGAGCACCACCGGCTCGCTGAGCACCTCGCGCAGCAGGCGCATCGGCGGCCACGCCGGATCGATCTCGGCCCGCAGCGCCTCCAGCCCGCGCACTTCGACCGCCCGCTGCCGCACGTCGAGCCACACGGTAAAGCCGTGTCCGACCAGTCGTTGCAGCAGTTCGTCCAGTGGCGTCCGCCCGGGGTTGTCGGTATCGGCCGCCAGGCGCCCGCCCAGCGGCGGGTCGAAGGCCACCGCCACGCGGTCGACCACGCAGCGCAGGTGCAACGTGCCGACATCGGTACGCCGGGGCGTCTGGAGCACCCCCAGCAGCAGCTCGGTGGTCACGGCGGAGCTGTTGGGATCGCCGGTGTGGAGGCTCACCCGCCAGCGCTGTTCGCAATAGGTGGTGCGTCCGGGGGCAATGCGCTGCACCAGCCGGATCGAGTCGGCCCCCAGCACCGCCGACGACGAGCACCACAGCAGCACCCAGACGCGCAGCATCATGGCCGCTCGGCCCTGGTCCGAGGCTTGGAAGGCTTGCCTGCCGGCTGGCCGAGCGTCGTCCCCGCCAGCAGCCGGTGGACCCGCAGCGAGTTGCGCACCACCAGTTTCTTGCGATACGCCACGATGGTGCCCGTGCCACCGTTGACCGCCCACGATTGCGGCTCGACGGTGGTCGTGATCAGGTCAATGAGCTTCTGCATGTGTTCTTCGGCGGTGCCGTCGTATTCGTCGCTGGTACTGTTGAAATACAGCGGGCTGCGCGAGCCCAGGTAGACCCCGCTGCCGAACGGCTCGGTGATCGGCTGGTAGGCCACCGCCCCGCTGGTCACATACGGGTAGGCCGAAACCGGTATCAGCCGGGCACGCATGCTCGCAAAGCCGATGCTCTTGAGCCGCGGCATGACCAGATCGGCCACGTCGTATACCCGCACGATCTGCTGGCTGTCGAAGTCCGCGGCGGTCGACACCAGGATCAGACCGTCCTCGACCATGAATCCCAGCTCGGCTTCGTTGCCGGCCACCAGCCACAACACCAGCCACAACACTTTGCCCAGCTTCAGGTCCCTGACGTGCAGCGTCACCGGCTGGTCCGGCTCGACCCCCACCTCGCGCAGACGCGACCAGCGCACCACGATGTTGGTCTTACCCTGCCGCGCCAGGTCGCTGATCACGTCGCGCAGCGGTATTTCGTCGAAGTCTACGCGATCGAGGCATTTTTCGAGCGGACTGCCGGTGGTCGGCTGGTCGGCCTTGGCCCGCGCCGGGCGCCCGGCCGCGGCCTGCGCCGGGCGGGTCGTTGCCGACTTCGGCGTCTGGGCCGCCAGCGGAGCCGCCCCGACCACCACGGCCACGACGAACGCGGCTGACCAGTTGGCTTTCATGACGTTCTCCCGCTGCTTGCCGCAGCGCTGACGGGCCGGACCAGGCGAGCCCGGCCTGCCAGTCCAGCCGCACGTCCGTTACGGGCCATCCCTGCCAGTTATGATCGCGCGCAGTACCCCCGAGTTCCAGCAAAACCTGATCAGTATGTGACATGACTCGCGCCATCGCGTGCGGCCAAAGGGGCCGGACACGTCATGCGCATTCCCCCCCATCCAGCGCGGGTGGTCAATTCTCTCCCAACAGGTTCCGCGATATGACGATCCGCTGGATCTCGCTGGTGCCCTCGTAGATGCGCGTCACCCGCGCATCGCGGTAGAGCTGCTCGATGCGGAACTCGTTGCAGTACCCGTACCCCCCGTGGATCTGCACGCCGCGGTCGGCAATACGGCCGGCGGCCTCGGTGGCGTACAGCTTGGCCATCGAGGCGGCTTGCGAATACGGCCGCCCCTGGTCCTTGAGCCACGTAGCCTTGTCAATCAGCAACGAGGCGGCCGCCAGCTCGGTATGACTGTCCGCGATCATCCACTGGATGGCCTGAAAGTCCGCGATCGGCCGCCCGAATTGACACCGCTGCCTGGCATAGTCGATCATCAGATCCAGGCACGCCTGGGCGATGCCGGCAGCCTGGGCGGCGATGCCGATCCGCCCGGCGTTGAGTGCCGACAGCGCGATCCGCAGCCCCCAGCCCGGCTGGCCCAGCAGGTTGTGCTCGGGGATGAACACGTCCTCCAGGCTCATCTCGGCCGTTTCCGAAGCCCGCAGCCCCATCTTGCCGTGAATGATGTTCCGCTCCAGCCCCGGCGTCCGGGCGTCCATCAGGAACATGCTCAGACCGTTGTTTTTCTCGCCGGGGTTGGTGCGGGCCAGCACGATGAACCAGCGGCCCGTGATGCCGTTGGTGACCCACATCTTGGTGCCGAACAGCTTCCACCCGCCGGCGACCTTCTCAGCCCGGGTCTTGGCCGAACCGGGGTCCGAGCCGGCGTCCGGCTCGGAGATCGCAAAAGCCGACAGGTTGCCGGCCTGCGCGAGCTGCGGCAGCACCTCGGCCTTGGTCTGGTCGCAGGCGTAGCGGGCGATGGCTTCGCAGACCATGCTGTGCACGGCCACGGTGACGGCCACGCTGGGCGAGGCGTAGGCCAGCTCGCGGATGACGTGGGCATAGCAGGTGGCCGGCAGGTCCAGCCCCCCGAACTCCTCGGGGATGCGCATGCTCATCAGGCCCATTTCGTAGAGCGAGTCGAGCGCCGTGCAGCAGGTGGTCTCCGTGCGGTCCCACTCGATGTCCTTGGGAGCCAGCTCCTGGCGAGCATATTCGCGCACGGTCTCTACGATCAGCCGATGGTCTTCGGACAGGTCGAGTTCCATCAAGTGCCTTCCCTCGCAACGCCACGGTAACGCCGCCCCTCCCGTGGGTTGGCGCCGATCCGTTTGGTTTCTCTGCAAGAGCGGTCCCGCCAACTGTCGATCTGGGCAGATCCGCAGAGCCGGCCATCATGGTAGCCGCTCGCTGACCCGGTACACCATAGCGGCCCGCGCGAGCGTTGGCAAAGGCCGTTCGCCCCGCGACGCGCGACCCCCCTTTGCGGTAGCATGGCGCCGCCGGCCCGTACGCGAGGCCGCCTTCGACAACCCGCACGGCCCGAAAGGCGAACAGGCGATGACACACACCCAACGGTTCAACATCTCCACCCGTGGCAACAGCCACGTGCTCGACATCAACCAGCAAGTAAAAGACGCCGCTGCCGCCAGCCGCATCCGCGACGGCCTGGTGTGCGTCTTCGTGGTCGGCTCGACCGCCGCCGTTACCACCACGGAGGCCGAACCGGGGCTGCTCAACCACGATCTCAAGGCCTTCTACGACAAGCTGGCCCCCGAGGACGCCTACTACAAGCACGAGGAGACCTGGCACGACGACAACGGCCACTCGCACGTGCGCGCCTCGGCCCTGGGGCCGTCGGTGGTCATCCCCATCATCGACGGCCGCCTGACGCTGGGCACCTGGCAGCAGGTGGTGCTGATCGACTTCGACACCCGCCCGCGACGCCGCGAAGTCATCGTCCAAATAGTCGGCGACTAGAGCCGGTCTAGTTTATAGGACGTGGGTTGCCCGTCGCCGCGCGGGCCCTTGCAGACAGCAAAAAAAAGAGGGCACCAGGGGCCCTGAGGCGTCCCGGTGCTCTCCGGAGGGGAAAGAAGCCAGGTTTTTTGTTTCTCCGTGCCCGGAGGTATGATTATTATCAGAACCAAGTGAATTATTGCGCAACTTTTACCGAGCGTCAAGTCGTTTTTGCGAAACTTGTTTGCCCGTCTTGCCCCTAGAATCGGCTCGCGGCGGTTCCGACTTTAGGGGACCCGGCTGTTATTTCACCTGCGCCCGGGCACTCCATTCCCTAACATATACTATCACAGGATGTTATGCGCAGAATGCCGCGACCCCTTCGGCCGCCCACCCGGCCGCTGTTCAGGTTCCAGGTTTAACAGCCGGCGGTCGGGAAAAACTCTCGATCTTCTCACTTGCCCACACAAAAACGCGCCATGATCCGCCCCAGGACCTCCTCCGCTACCGGACCACTGCCCAGATCACGTACCCCCTCCACCGCCGTCCGCAACTCCAGGGCCACCACTTCCGCAGCCGTCTCCACCGCCCCGCCACGGGCCAGCTCGAGCGCCGCCCGCAGCGGGCCCGATACCGGCCGCAAGTCGTCGGCATCGACTCCGCCGCCCTCGACGCCGCCGGCCGCCAGCACCTGCGCGACCACTTCCGCCAGCCGCCCCAGCCCGCGCCCCGCGCGCGCCGCGACTTCCACCCGAGCCGCGAACGCGATCGGCGGCTCGGGGGCCGGGGCGTGCGGCAGGTCGGTCTTGGTGACCACCAGTACGCGGCGCCTGGAATCGAGCCGCGCCGCCAGGTCGGCTTCCGTCGAGCCGCCTGGCAAGGGCCGGTCCCACGGCTGGTCGCAGGCGTGCAGCCAGAGAACCACGTCGGCCTGGTCGGCGGCCTGCTCGGCAGCCAGATGGGCGGCCGCCTCCAGCTCGTCCGGCTCGCTGCCCAGCCCGGCACAATCCTGAAGCACCACCCGCGCGCCGGCCAGCTCCACCTCGGCCCGCAGCACGTCCCGCGTGGTTCCCAGCACGGGCGAAACGATGGCCCGTTGATCGCCCACCAGCGCGTTGAACAGCGTGCTCTTGCCGGCGTTGGGGAGGCCCGCCAGCGCCACGTGCGGCTTACCGGCTCCCGGCAGCCGCCGGCACACTGCAAGCGCTTCCAGTTCTCGCAGCAGACGCTCAAGCTCGCTGGCCAGCTCGGCAGACGAAATGAACCGCACGTCCTCCTCCTCGACGAAATCGATGCCCGCCTCCACCGCCGACAGCAGCTCGAGCATCCGATCGGCCAGCTCGTCGAGCGAGCTGTTGCGCTGATGCAGGGCCCGGGCCGCGGCTCTGGCCCCGGCGCTGTCGTGGGCCTCGATCAGGTCGAGCACCGCGTCCACCTGTCGCCGATCGAGCCGGCCGTTGAGCAGCGCTCGTGCGGTGAACTCACCAGGCAATGCCCGCCTGGCGCCCAGCTCGATCAGCCGATCGGTCACCATGCGCAGCAGCGGCAGGGATCCGGCCAGGCGCAGCTCGACCACGTCCTGACCGGTGTAACTGCGCGGCCCCGCGAACCACAGCACCTGGGCCGGCAGCTCCAGCCCGGAGCAGGTCAGGGGCGTCTGGGCCTCGCTGCGAACGTTGGCTAACTTGATGCGACAATTGAAGATACGGCTTTGCGGCTCGACGTGCTCGCAACGGAGCGCCGCCAGCAACTGCAGCGCCTCCGGCCCGCTCAAGCGCACCACTCCCACCGCCGCCGGCACCCAACCGGTCGAGACCGCCACGATCGTGTCCGTGAGGCTGGGGTAGTTCATGTACTCATTCGGTTCGTCGGTGGGCCGGACGCGGTTTTCCGCGGTGCATGACTTACATGCGCCGGCCTTGCAGCCGCGCCGCACGTGCCCGGCTTACTGTTGCCGGTTTGCGGGCGGCCTTTGCAGCGTGTAAACCTCCAGCGCCTCGCGCCGGCCATGGCGATCGTAGATGAAAATGCTCTCAGACCGAAGGTCGGCGTGCAGTCGCCGAGCGAGAGTACCTGTGTATCTGTCCAGCAGCTCTGAGAACCGCTGGTCCCACGCCGCGAATTCGCCCTCGTCCTTGATGTCGCTGCGCGAGCTGCGATAAGCCAGCACCCGCAGCGAACGCTCGTCCGGCTGCCAGCTCACGCTCTCCGGCGGCGGCGCGAACTCGATCGGCCCCGGCGCGAAGCGCAGCACGTTGAAGACGAACTGCGCCCCGCTGCCGCGCAGTTCGCCCAGAAACGGGGCATAGGCCACGCGGTCCTTCGCGTTGAACACGATCCAGCGCTGGCCGGCGGGCGATTCCCTGGCCACGCGCAACACGGCCCGGTGGCTGGCCCGCGTCCGCTCGCTCTTGTAGGGGTGCAGCAGGTCCTGGATCGTGCCGCCCACGGCGATGGCCGCGAAGATCACGCACGCCAGCTTGAACAAGACGTGCCGCCGGGGGCCGGCCGCGGTGCGCATGATGACGACGTACAGTCCCAGGCCGGCCAACAGGCAGAACGAAGGCGCGAGGTATTGGGTCGTCCGCGCCGAGCCGCCGTAAGGGTACTTGTGCAGACACGCTGCCACGAAGCTCGCGGCCAGCGGCCCCAGCAGCAGCCAGAGCAGGTCGCGGCGACCGCTTCGCCAAAGGTGTGCGGCGCCGATGGTCACGAGCACGAAGGTGACCAGGCTGCCGGGAGCCGCCCCGCCGACCGGGTAGGCCATCATGCGACCCAGGTGCATGTAGAAGAACCAGCCCACGAGCCGCAACGGCTCGGTCAGCGGGGGAAACGTCCGTGCCCACATGTCGATCTCGAGCAGCCTGGCGGCCGCCCGGGCGTGGGGGTGCCCGTAGATCAGGTACATCGCCACGAAGCTGCCGCCGCCGGCCAGGCAGAAGCCCAGCCAGCCCAGCAGCGCCGCCCGGCTGCGCCGTGCGGGATCGAGCAGCGCTCGCCCCAGCAGCGGGGCCAACGTGGCCAGCGCGAAGACAGAGGGATACGACGTCCACGGCGCGACCAGCGCCAGTGCCGTCAGCCCCGCCCAGCGCCGCGGGCAGCCGGGGCTGCGATACAGCGACCATCCCAGAGACAGCAGTCCCAGCGCCACCAGCAGGTCGAACGAGTAGGGCTTGATCTCGGCCGTGTGCCGCACGGTGTAGTAGGCGGCGGCGAAGATACCGATCGCCAGCAGCGCCGCCCGGCGCTTGAGAACCTGGCGCGCGAAACGGACATAGAGCAGCAGGCCCAGCACGCCCGCCACGAACGGAACCAGTCGCAGCGCCAGTTCCGAGTAGCCCAGCGTCCTGGCGGCGGCCAGCTCGAGCCACATGAACACCAGCGGCACGATCTGCCCGTAGATCAGCGGGTCGATCATGCCGGCAAAGTCGCGGTAGAAGAAGTTGACCGCCACGAAGGCCTCGTCGCCCCAGACCGGGAAGGCCATCGCGTAGCGCACCACCCGCCACAGCAGTCCCAGCGCCACCAGCGCCAGCAAGAGGTGACCGTACCGCAGCGGGCGCAGCGGCGAGCCGCGCCACAGCTTGGCGCGGTTTTCGAACAGCGGGGACTTGCGCGGCTGCGGGCGGGCCCGAGCGCCGGTGTCGTCGCGCGAGGCGTTCATGGGACCACAGGATAACGCCGGACGTTCGGCCCATAAACCGCTCTCAGCGGAGCGCGATTATGGACAGGCCTGCCCATAGTTTTGCAGCATGACCGTCAGGTCCACCAGGTCGATGGTGCCGTCGCCGCTGAAATCGCCGTCGTCGTAGAGCACGTTGGTCTTGCCGTGATTCGCCAGCAGGATCGTCAGGTCGGCCAGGTCGACCTGCCCGTCGGCGTTGAGATCGCTCATCTCGCCGGGCGGATCGCTCGCCAGCCGCCCGGTGGCCTCCACGTCGGGCGTGGTTTCGGCGGTGCAGGAGCCGAGTACCACGGCGACGCTGCCGTACTTGTTCGCGGCGATGGCCGGGAAGAAGGTGTGCACGCCGATGCCGCGGTTGAGTTTGCCTCCTTCGAGGTACTCGACCGCCTGGCCGGCCGGCCAGCCGTTGGTACGCAGGTGGTACCAGCGGGCGTTGTTGCGTCCGCCGGCGCGGATGGTATGGGCGGCGTAAAGCTCGCCGTCGCGCCACTGCACGTTGAAGATGCGCCGATCCACCACCGAGAGCGTGCCGCCGACGTTGGGGGCTCCGGCGCTGGGCCCGGCGAAGCAGGGTACCGCTACGCCGGTGCTTACCAGCGTCGGGTCGGACAGCGGGTTGGTGATGGCGTGGATCTTGAGCGACCGACTGTTGCTGACCGAGACGAAGTGCGGCGCCGGGTTGTCGCCGAAGTGGTGTGCCACCTGCACCGAGGCCGCCCCGGCGCCTGCATTGCCGGCGACGGGGCCACTGCCGGCGGGGCCGCCAGCGCGGGAGCGAGGCGATCGTCCGGGGCTGCGTTCTCGACGCGCACCGCCTGCCGCGCGCATCCGCCCAGCAGAGTCGCGATTGCCACCAATGCCCAACGGGCCGCCGGCCCTGCTTTTGCCGTCGTCTGAATCATGATCGACTACCTCTTGCCGGCTGTAACCGGCAGCGGGAAACGACCCGCAGCCGCCCGCCTTGCCGCGGGTTCGCAAGCACTGGCCCTCATCCCCGCTGGTGCCGGAAGTGCCTGGCGACACCCTGCCGGGGCCGGCCCCACAGCCCGATGGTGCCGCACCGCCGGTCTTCGTGATGATGCAAAGATCCGGTCAGGCACAATGCGCCTCAAGTGTTGACGCCGGGCCGGCCGACGAGCGTCCCGGGCCGGCCGGGACATCGCCTGCGCACGATTCCCCGAGCCTGCTACAATGCCCTGCGCAGCGCTGATCCGACACGAAAGGACCGGGCTATGGGTGCCGAAGTTGCAATCCTGATGGGCAGCAAGAGTGACTGGCCGATAATGGAGCACGCTGCCCGTGCGTTGGACGAGCTGGGCGTGAAATACGTTTGCCGCGTGCTGTCGGCTCACCGTACGCCGGGCGAGACGGCCGAGTTCGTCAGACGAGCCGAGGCCGACGGGGTGCGCGTCTTCATCGCCGGGGCGGGCATGGCGGCCCACCTGGCGGGTGCCGTGGCGGCTCACACCGTGCTGCCGGTGCTCGGCGTGCCGCTGTCGGCGTCCGACCTCAACGGCCTGGATGCCCTGCTGGCGACGGTGCAGATGCCGCCGGGCATCCCGGTGGGCACGCTGGCGATCGGCAAGCCCGGCGCGATCAACGCCGCCCTGCTGGCGACGGCGATCGTGGCCCAGGCGCGACCAGGGCTGCTGGACGAGCTGCGCCGGCGCCGCCGGGCCGAGGCGGCCAGGGTACTGTCGACAGGTGAATTGTCGCCGGGCGGGCAATAGCCGACCGATGCCGCACCGCCGGCGTTGCGTCAATCCTCGACTGCTGCTTCTAGTCCAGCCAGCGCTTGTCTTTGAGCTTCTTGGGCAGGTATTCCTCGGTGATGAAGCTGAAGTGCTTGTTGCTGAGCGCTTCGAGCTCGAGCTTCTTGCCCAGGGCTTCCATGTACTTGATCTCACGCTGCCACGCGCGGCTCTGGAACCAGGGGTACTTGCGGATCTCGCGCGCCCGGCGGCGGTCTTCGGGCGTCAGCGGCATGGCTACGTGCTCCGGGATGTTGAAGCGTTCGGCGTCGAAGCTGCTCATGCCGATGAAACGCGCCGCCGGGATCGCCATGCGCTGGCTCTCGAAGGCCAGGTTGATCGAGCCCTGCTTGACGACGCTGTAGATGTAGTAGCCCCAGGGGTCGTTGTCGACCAGCACGTAGACCGGCAGCTTCAGTTCGTGGTGCATGCGGAAGATCAGCCGGCGCACGCCCCGCGGCGGCTGGCCTCCGCCGTGGATGATCATGCACTTGTTCTTTTCCCAGTAGCGGTCCTTGTTGAAGCGTTGCCAGACGGCGCCTTTCTCGATCAGCAGGACGTACTTGGCACTGGTTTTCCTGAACTGGATGACGTCGGGTTCGACGATGCTGGG
>CAZRSM010000251.1:0-2287 GCA_964602755.1 uncultured Planctomycetales bacterium | reverse complement strand
CTTGGCGTTTCTCTTGGCGTCCTTGGCGTGACGGGCTGCGGGAGAATGGTACGATGGGCTGGCCGGTGCGGGCAGTTTATGGTACAAGGCTGACCTGACGATGTTTCCGATACGCGACACGATACCAAGCCGCAATCCGCCGATTGCGACGGCGGTGATCATCGCGGCCAACTGCCTGGTGTTCGTCTTCGAGCTGATGTGCTCGCCCGAGCAGCTCGAACGCGTGGTGTACATTTTCGGGGTGGTGCCGCGCTACTATACCGACGCCGACTGGGCTGCTTCGCTGACCCACCCCGTGGGCAAATACTGGCCGCTGCTGACGAGCATGTTCCTGCACGGCGGCTGGATGCACATCATCGGCAACATGTGGACGCTGTGGATCTTCGGCGACAACGTCGAGGACCGCATGGGGTCGGTGCGGTTCGTGCTGTTCTACCTGCTGTGCGGGCTGATTGCGGCGGTGGTCCACATCCTGACCAACGCCGACTCGCCGGTGCCGACGCTGGGGGCCTCGGGCGCGATCGCGGGCGTGATGGGGGCCTACATGGTGATGTTCCCGCACTCGCGGGTGATCACGCTGGTGCCGGTGTTCTTCTGGCCTTTGTTTTTCGAACTGCCCGCGTTCCTGTACTTGGGAATCTGGTACCTGACGCAGCTCTACAGCGGGATGTTCACGATCGGCGCCGGCGGGCAGGTGGGTGGCGTGGCCTGGTGGGCGCACGTGGGCGGCTTCGTGGCCGGGCTGTTGCTGGTGCGGCTCTTCGTGCCGCGCCGCGGAGTGCGCCGTTTCGAAGCCGACGAGTGGGGCGTGGAAGGGGCCTGGGGCCCGCAGTGGCCGTAAGTGGAGAGACGCGATGGGTTCGATGGACATCTTCTGGCTGTTCTTCATGATCTCGGCCCTGCAGCCGCTGTTGCGCAAGCACCTGCTGGAGGCTTCGCGCAAGCGGCTGATCTCGCGCATCGAGCAGGCCCGCGGTTCGCGGGTGATCATGCTGGTGCATCGGCAGGAGACCATGAGCCTGCTGGGTTTCCCGGTGTTCAAGTACATCGACGTCAACGACGCCGAGGAGGTGCTGCGGGCCATTCACATGACCGACCCGCAGGTGCCGCTGGACCTGGTACTGCATACGCCGGGCGGGCTGGTACTGGCGTCGCTGCAGATCGCGCGGGCCATCCGCCATCACGAGGGCAGGGTGACGGTCTTCGTGCCGCACTACGCCATGTCGGGCGGCACGCTGATCGCGCTGGCGGCCGACGAGATCGTCATGAGTCGCCACGCGGTGCTGGGGCCGGTGGACCCGCAGTTGGGGCAGGTGGCGGCGGCCTCGGTGCTGCAGGTGCTCAAGCGCAAGCCGATCGAGCGTACCGACGACCAGACGCTGATCCTGGCCGACCAGGCCGAGAAGGCCATCCGGCAGGTGCGCGAGTCGGTCCGCGAGTTGCTGGCCGGACGCTACAGCGACGACAAGGCCGACGAGCTGGCCAGGCTGCTCTCGGAAGGCACCTGGACGCACGACCACCCCATCACCTACGACGACGCCAGGCGCATCGGCCTGCACGTCAGCACCGACATGCCCGAAGACATCATGCGGCTGATGAGCCTGTATCCCCAGCCGGTCAGGCAGCAGTCGTCGGTCGAATACCTGCCGATTCCCCGGCGGGCCGATCGCGGCAGCGCGTCGTAGCGGCGTGTGCTTGCCGATGGCGGCGAGTGGCGGTTATGCTGCCGGGGCAGTGTTCCCTTCGACCAGAACAGGACCAGTGTCACGACGCGCAGGAGATCGGCCAGCATGCCCGGCGAACACAAGATCAGAACGTGCGACCAGTGCGCAGCGGTGATCCCGGACGAGGACTTCCGCCGGCAGAAGGCGGCGCGCTACAAGGGCAAGATCCTGTGTGCCAGGTGCACCGGCGAACTGAAGGCCCGGCTGCTGGCCGCCAGGAAGGCCACCCGGGGGGAAGGGGACGAAGACCGTCCGGCCGGGGGTGCCGCCGGGAGCGCCGGCACCGGGCCGGCGGCCGAGGAGCCGGAAGTCGTCGAGGAGGCCGAGGTGGTCGACGGCGACGTGGTGGACATTTCCGACATTCCCATCTCGCTCGATCTGGACATCGTCACCGAAGAGCCGGGCGAGAAGGGTGAGGTGAAGGTGCAGGCCTTCGGCGGCATCCAGCGGCAGGCCGAGCCGGAGCCGGAGTTCCGGCGGCCGCTGCTGGCGGGCAGCCCCAACGCCACGCGCTGCAAGACGTTTCATTGCAAGATGAGCGACGCGTCGTTTCGGCACCTCAA
>CAZRSM010000250.1:0-2826 GCA_964602755.1 uncultured Planctomycetales bacterium | reverse complement strand
GGCCCGGCGGAACCACGTCCGCCATCGCACCCGCGTCGAACAGACCTTCGGCCAACTCACCAACGTCTCGTTCGGCCTGTTCGCACTGCCCAACAGCGTCCGCCGGCTGCACCGCGTCCACCGCTGGATCGCCGCCAAGATCGCTATCTACCACCTGTACCTCACAATCAAACAAAAACAACTACACGCCGCTCGATGCGAAACCTTGCTACAAGGGAGGGGGTTGTCAGCCGCACGAGACGCGCTGGTGGGCAGTGCCCGGCCTGCGTGCCGCAGGACGCCGGGGGACCGTGAAGCCTCGCGGGTCCAACGCTACAATCCGGCTGCCGAGCGCCCGGTCGGCCGCCCGTCGCGGTCGGCTCACAAGACCGGGCCAGCAGGAGCGACGTATGCTCACCAAGGCGACGGTCATCGGAACGGGGGCGATGGGTACCGTGCTGGCCCAGATACTGGCCGGCAACAACGTGCACGTGGCGCTGCTCGGCCGGCGGGCCGAACAGGTCGAGGCCCTGCTGGCCTCGCGCGAGAACCGCCGCTATCTGCCAGGCATCCGCCTCGACGACCACATAACCCCCACGCTCGATGCCGCCGGGGCCATCGCCAACAGCGAGCTGGTCATATCCGCCGTGCCGTGCCAGCACTTGCGCGGCGTGTTCGAACAGGTAGGCGGCTACCTGCCGGCCGGCGTGCCCATCTGCAGCGTGACCAAGGGCATCGAGGTGGACACCCTGGCGCGGCCGTCGCAGATCATCGACGCCTACGTGGGCGACAACCCCATCGCCGTGCTCTCAGGCCCCAGCATCGCGCCCGAGATCGCGCGCTTCCTGCCGGCCACGGTGGTGGTGGCCTGTGGCGACCCGGCGGTGGCCGAGCTGGTGCAGCGCGTGCTCACCACGTCGGCCTTCCGCGTCTACACCAACCCCGACGTGCTGGGCGTCGAGCTGGCCGGCGCGCTCAAGAACGTCATCGCCATCGCCGCCGGCATCCTCGACGGCCTCAAGGCCGGCGACAACGCCAAGGCCGCCCTGCTGACGCGCGGGCTGGTCGAGATCACCCGCCTGGGCGTGGCCATGGGCGCCCGCCAGCAGACCTTCGTCGGCCTGGCCGGCGTCGGCGACCTGGTGACCACCTGCGTCTCGCCGCTGGGCCGCAACCGCTCGGCCGGCGAGCGCATCGGCAGCGGCACCGACGTCGAGACCGTCGTCCACGAGAGCACTGCCATCATCGAGGGCATCCCCACCACCCGCGCCGTACTGGCCCTGGCCCGCCGGCACAAGGTCGAAATGCCCATCACGCAGGCCGTCTACGCCGTGCTGTTCGAGAACAAGCCGCCGCTGGAAGCCATCACCGAGCTGATGCGGCGGCCACCCAAGGCGGAGGAACCGCTGTGAGCGCACCGGCCGGCTTCGAGAACCCGCCTGTCAGTGAGCTGCTTGAGCGGCTGGGCGCCGGGCGGGTGCGCGATGCGGCGCTCGAACCGATCCGCGAGAAGGTCCTCGCCGGCCAGCGGCTCGACGCCGACGACGGCCTGGTGCTCTACCGTACGCGGGACATCCATACCCTGGGGCGGCTGGCCAACCTGGTGCGCGAGCGGCTGCACGGCCGCAAGGCCTACTACAACATCAACCGCCATATCAACTACACCAACTACTGCGTGCTGAGCTGCAAGTTCTGCTCGTTCTATCGCCGGCATCCCAGGCCGGGCCAGCCCGCTCCGGCGGACGGCTACGAGATGAGCGTCGAGCAGGTGGTGGAGACCGCCGCCCGGGCCGCCGCCGCCGGCGCCACCGAGGTGCACATCGTCGGCGGCCTGCACCCCAGGCTGCCGTTTTCGTACTACCTCGACATCTGCCGCGGCATCAAGCAGCGCTGTCCGACGCTGCATATCAAGGCTTTCACGGCGGTCGAGATCGTGCACTTCACGCGCATCACGCGGCCGCGCATGAGCATCGCCGAGGTGCTGTGCGCCCTGCGCGAGGCCGGCCTCGACAGCCTGCCCGGCGGCGGAGCCGAAATCTTCGACGACCGCGTGCACGACGAGACCTTCCAGGCCAAGATCGGCGAGCGACACTGGTTCGACGTCCACCGCACAGCCCACGAGCTGGGCATCTTCTCGAATGCCACCATGCTCTACGGCCACGTCGAGACGCCCGCCGAGCGCGTCGCCCACCTGCTCAAGCTGCGTGAGCACCAGGACCGCTCGCTGGCCGCACGGCAGCAGGCGCCGCCCGGCACGAAGGCGGCCTTCAACTGCTGCGTGCCGCTGTCGTTCGTCCCCGAAGGCAGCGCGCTGGCGCACCTGCCCGGCCCCACCGGCCTCGACGACCTGCGCACGCTGGCGATCTGCCGGCTGATGCTCGACAACTTTGCGCACATCAAGGCCTTCTGGATCATGCAGTCGCCCAAGCTGGCCCAGGTGGCGCTCAACTGGGGCGTCGACGACTTCGACGGCACCGTGGTCTGGTACGACATCACCCGCCGCGAGGGCCGCGGTACCAACCGCCAGGAGCTGACCGTCGACCAGATCCGCCGCCTGATCCGCGAAGCCGGCTGCGTCCCGGTCGAGCGCGATTCGCTCTACCGCGAAATCCGCCGCGACCGGCAAGGTGTGGTGGTCACATGAGTCGCCCGACGCTGGCCGATCGTCTGACGCGTCCCTTCGTGCTCGAGCCGCTGCGGCTGCTGGTCGCCGGCGTGGCCGGCGTGGACGAGATCGACCGCCTGCTGGTGCGCATGGCCGGCGCGGCGGCCGGGCCGTTCCGCTGGCTGGACGAGCGGGGACTCGACGCGCAGGCGGAGCTGTGCCAGCACGTCTGGGAAGACCTC
>CAZRSM010000249.1:0-28275 GCA_964602755.1 uncultured Planctomycetales bacterium | reverse complement strand
GTCTTCTTGCGGCGCGTAGACGTCTGGCCTTCCGCGGCCGTGGGCTTCCCGGCCGCCGCGGTGCCGGAACCCTCCACCGTTTGCACTACCGGTGCTTTTTCGGCGACTGCGCTTTCGTCAGCGGCGGTCGCCTTGGCCTTCTTCTTGCGAGCAGTCTTCTTCTTGACAGCCAACTTGTTCCCTTTCTGCGTCGGCCGACCACCCCCCGGCGGTCGGCGGTTCGATGTTCCAGTGAATCGCCCGTCGTACGATCGGACCGTCGAGGTCCGCGGTCTTCAGGCCCAGCGCCGCCAGGATCTCCTCCGGGCGGGCGCTGCGCCCCTCGGTAAAGCTCAGCTCGAGCTCGAGCGTGCGGCCGCGAAGCTCGACGCGCTGCACGAAAGGGCGAATGTCTATGCTGCGAGAGGGCCGCTGGGGCCCGTAATTGCGTTCGATGAGATGGTCATGCTCGGCTTGCAGGGCCGCGATGCGCGGGCCGATCGCCTGCGCCGCAGCCGACTGCAACCCGATGCTGTAGAAAACCGCCTGCGGCTGCGGGCTGAGACGCGCCTCCAGCGGATACACCGCCAGCAGCACGCAATCGCGCGGCATCTGCGTCTGCAGAGCGCGGCCCAGCTCGGCGACCCGCGGCGCCTCGGTCAGCCGCACCATGGCCCACTGGCAGTCCGAGGCGATGCCCACGCTGCGCGGCAGCGGCAGGACGATGCGCGGTTGCGGATTGAAGCCCTGCGAGTACCACAGCGGCCAGCCGGCTCGCACCAGAGCCCGCGTCAGCATGCGCAGCTCGTCGTGGTGCGACAGGAAGCGCAGGTCGCCGGTGATCGAATAGTGCACCGCCGCCCCGGTCCACGAACTCGTGGAGCAGAGGTCGGGTGGTCTGGTTTGGGCGGCTGCGGCGGTCATCAGATTCCGCTTTCGGGCGCGATCTCGCGCAGCTTGTCGCGCAGGAAGTTGACCACTTGCCGGTCGGCGTCGAAGCGCATGACCTTGCGGGCGATGGCCTGACAACGCTTGATCGAGGTCCGCCGCACGATGCGCTTGATTTCCGGTATCTCCTTGGGGGCCATCGACAACTGGCGCAGCCCCAGTCCCAGCAGCAGCTCGGTGTAGATCGGCGAGCCGGCCATTTCGCCGCACATGGCCACCGGCACTCCGGTGCGCCGGCCGGCCTGGATCACGTCACGGACCAGCTTGAGCACGGCCGGGTTGTGGGGCGAATAGAGGTGCGCCACGCGTTCGTTCGAGCGGTCGACGGCCAGGGTGTACTGCGTCAGGTCGTTGGTGCCGATGCTGAAGAAAGCCACCTCGCGCGCGAAGGCGCTGGCCAGCAGGGCGGCGGCCGGCGTTTCGACCATCATGCCGACGGGGATGTCGCGGTTGAACGGTATGCCGTCTTCTTCGAGGTCTTCCATGACGTCGTGCAGCGTGCTCTTGGCCTGGCGCAGCTCGAGCACGGTGGTGATCATGGGAAACATGATGCGCACGTCGCCGTCCACCGCGGCCCGCAGGATGGCCCGCAGGTGCGTCTTGAACAGATCGAGGTGCGTCAGGCAGTAGCGCAGCGAACGCAGCCCCAGCACGGGGTTGTGCTCGTGGTGCACGGCGCCGTAGTCGCGCAGATAGTCGGCCATCTTCTCGGCGCCCAGGTCCATGGTGCGGATGGTCAGCGGCTTGCCCCGGGCATGGCGCACGGCGCTGCGGAAGATCTCGTACTGCTGCTCCTCGCTGGGCGCCCGGTCGGTGCCCAGAAAGAGGAACTCGGTGCGATACAGGCCCACGCCGTCGGCGGCCACGTCGACGGCCATGCGCGTCTCGGCGGCCAGCTCGATGTTGGCCAGCAGCTCGATCCGTTCGCCGTCCTGGGTGATCGGCGGCAGGTCGCGCAGCTCGGCCAGTTGGGCCTCGAACTCGCGGTATTCGCGCTGCCGCTGGCGATAGCGCTCGACGGTCTGCTCGTCGGGATCGGCGATGACGATGCCGTGCGTGCCGTCGATGACGATGGTCTCGCCGCCGGCGATATCGCTGGTGATGTCGTTGAGCGCCACCACGGCGGGGATGCCGAGCATGCGGGCGATGATGGCGGTGTGCGAGGTCTGGCCGCCGACGTTGAGCGCGAACCCGAGAATATGGCTGCGATCGAGCTGGATGGCCTGCGACGGGCTGATGTCGTGGGCCACAATGACCACCGGCTCGCTGAGCCGGGCGATATCTTCGCGGGCGCGGCCCAGGATGTGCCGCAGGACGCGTTTTTCGATGTCGAACAGGTCGCGCACGCGCTCCTTGAGGTACGCGTCGCTGACGTTGCGGAACATGCGCTGGCGGCGGTTCATCTCCTGGCCGAAGGCGTAGGCCGCCGTGTAGCGGTACTTCTCGATCAGCTCGACCACCGCGTTGCGCAGGCGCTTGTCGGCGATGAACTCCTCGTGGAAGGCGAAGATGGCCGAGCTCTTCTCGCCCAGCTTGCGGGCCGCCGCCACGCGCAGGTCGGCCACCTCCTCGCGCGAGGTTTCCAGCGCGGCGTCCAGCCGCCTGATCTCGACCGGAACTTGCGCAGGATCAATGGTCCGACGAGGAATGCGGTACTCTTCGGTATCGAGGACCAGGGCCGGACCGATCGCCACTCCCGGCGATGCGTTGATGCCTTTTTTCGTAATCATCTCACGCGGACACCGCCGCGGCGCAGCAGCCGCGGGGCCGCCGCGCAATGCCGTTTTCGTCAATACCAGCGCGTCGGGGCGGGCGCGTGGTCGATTCTGCTGGCCCGCGGCCGCCCGGCGGCACACGGGCGCGCCGCCCGACTACTCCTCGTTGAAACCCGATTCGATCAAGGCCACCAGCGTGTCGGCGGCCTCGGCGGCATCGGCGCCGTCGGCCACCACTTTGATCCTGGTGCCCTGGGTCGCCATGAGCATCAGCAGCTCCATGGGGCTGCAACCGTCGGCTTCCCGGTCTTCGCAGTGCACCTTGATCTGCGAGGAAAAGCGCGAAGCGGCATCCACAAACTGCATGATGGGCCTGAAGTGCAGACCCTCCTTGTTACGGATGACCGTCTCCCTTTCCACTGTCACGGGACTTTCCACGCTGTGCTCTCGACCGCGCTGAACCGGTTCAACGAACCATGCTGTCGCTCGATCGAGGCGCCGCCCTAGCCGGCCGGCGCCTCCTCGTCCACTTCCTTCAACAAGTCGTAGATCTTCTCGGTCGTGTCCGACTGCCGCAGGAACTTGCGGAAACGCTCCTGCTGCAGGTGCCGGAAGACCAGTTGCATCGCTTCCAGGTGCTGCTCGGGCTGGTCCTCCGGGCTGAGCACCAGGAACACGGCGTAGACCGCGCCGCCGTCCAGCGCCTGAAAATCAATGCCTTGGACGCTGCGGCCGATGGCTCCGACCACTTTCGGCAGGCCGGCCACCTTGGCGTGCGGAGCCGCGACGCCCTTGCCGAAGCCGGTGGTCCCCCGGGTGCGCTCGCGCGCAATTATCGACTTGATGATGCTCTCCACGGCGCTCGACTGGATCGCTCCGATCTTGGCCAGCAACTCCACCAACTCGCGTATCACCCCGTTGCGATCCTGCGCCTGCAACTCCGGAATGATCGCTTCCGAGCAAACCAGATCGAGCAACTTCATCTACAGTTCTCCCGGCCTCGAATCTCGTCCCGCCGCCGCTGCCGACTCAGCTTTCCGCCACCTTGGGCGGGTGCTTGCGGTTGCGGACCTTTTCCTTGTGCCGCCGAATCTGGCGCTCGACCTTGTCCAGTACCAGGTCGACCGCCGCAAATGCGTCGTCGTGCTCTTCGCTGGCCACGAACGGCGGCGTGCCCTCGGCCCGCACGATGATCTCGGCCACGTGCTTGCCGTTGTGGCCGTCGATGATCACCTCCGCCGTGTGTACCCGGTCGTAGAAGCGCTGCAAGCGCGGGACCTTCTTGAGGCAGTAGGCTTCCAGCGATTCGGAAACTCCCATGTGCCTGCCGGTTACGGTTACCTGCATCGCTGCATCTCCTGTGCGGCCGCCCGCGGGCGCACACCCGCCGGCCCCGGCCTTCTGACCCCGCGTTGCCACGAGCCGACGGCCCACGTACAGATAGAGGTCTCGCCGCGGTCCCTGCGCCGCTGGCCTGGCAGTCTTGCCACGCCCGGAATGTACACTTGCGCTCCGGCGCCCGTCAAGGAACGATGCCCGACGGCCTCGACGCACGCCGCGGACCGGTCGGCCGTCGCCGTGCTGTTCCCGGATCCGTACCCGCTTGCGCCCTCCACAGAGCTTACGTCGCTGGGCCGGGGGTGTTCGTCACCAACGCCGGCGCTGCTCGAACGCCCCATAATCCACCTCGCAGGATCACCGCACCGCGCCTCGCCGTCCGTCGACAGCGGCGCTGCGGTCGAACAGGGCGATTAGCTGCAAGTTGCTGCCACTGAAAGAGTTGGTGTGGATTCACGGCCCGCAGCAGGCCGTAGTGGCGCGTTCGACCATCCGCGGCGCCACCGGCAGCCTGGTGTGCTCGCCGGTCTCGGTCTTGGTGATGCGACGCAGGAGTGTCTCGACGGCGCGGCGGGCGATTTCGCGCGCGTCGTAGTCGATCGAGGTCAGCGCCGGCCAAAGCTTTCCTGCCAGCGGCGTGTTGCCACACCCTATGACCGCCACGTCGACACCGGGCCGCCGGCCGAGACGTTCGCAGGCGCTCATGGCGGCGGCAGCCAGGGCGTCGTCGCTGGCGGCCAGGCCGTCGGCCTGCTCGATCAACGGCAGGAGGTTCTCGATCTCGTCGCCGCCGCGACAGGCCGCCAGCCGGCAGGCGTCGTCGCCCTGGGTGTTGATGATCTCCTCAAAGCCACTGGCCCAGGCGGCGCCGTCGGTGGGGTGGTAGAGGCCCAGAAGGCTTCGGCGCTGGTTTCTGAACAGAAAACGGGCCGCCATGCGACCCGCCTCGGTGCGGTCGGGCATGAGCACGTCACAGTCCATGGCGATGGTCACGAGCGAGACCAGCGGGACCTTGTCGACGACTTCGGCCAGCGAGCGGGCCCGGTGCTGCTCGATGGGCAGCAGGTTGAGGATGCCGTCGATGCGGTCGATGGCCAGGGCCGAGAGGTGTTGAACGGCGTTCCCGGGCGTGGTCTGCAATACGTGTATGACATAACCGGCCTGCATGGCCTGTTCGGTCGCGAGGGCCAGCACCAGAGCGGTGAACTCCTCGGCGATGTCGCTCACCAGCGCGGCCAATGCGTAGTTGCGGCCGGTGGCCAGCGAGCGGGCGGCGTGGCTGGGCATGTAGTTGAGCTTGCGACACGCTTCCATCACGCGTTTCTTGGTCTCGAGACTGATGTCGGGTCGGTCGTTGAGCGCACGGGAGATGGTCCCACGCGAGAGACCGGTCTCGCGCGATATGTCCTTGATAGTGACTCGTCGCATCGGGGTTCCTTTCGCGCAGCGTGACGTGTCGCCGGGTGGACCGCGCAAGGGCCGAATTGCCCCACCGCCTTAAACGAACCCACTTTCCCCTACATCAATTCTAAGTCAGGTTGCAACCCTCGCAACCCAAAAGGTTCCCTGTGGTACGCAGCCGGCCGCACGCAGCGGCCCGCCGCCAGGATCTGACGCGCTAAGTCTCTACGATCTATCGACCTGCGCGAAGCGCAAACTGTCTACCTATTTTCCTGTAGCAAGAAATGCCCGGCCGCCCGAAACCGCTTTACCGGCACGGCTCGCCGTAGCGCGACAGCAACCGCGCCAGATCGCCCAGCCCGATCGCGTTGTCGTTGTCCAGGTCGGCCTCGGGCGGAAACGACGGGTCGTCCGCGGTTACGCCATAGACCGTCAGCAACTGGTAGATGTCGCCCAGGGCCACACTGCCGTCGCCGTCGAGATCGCCGGGGCAGGCCGGCGTGCCGTAAAACACCAGGCGATAGTCGACCCAGGTGGCGGCGTCGGGACGCAGCAGGTCGGCGATGTGAATGGTCCAGTCGCCGGCCGACTCTTCGCCCCAGTGGCGGAAAGAAGTGAAGATATAGTCGTGGTAGCCGTTCTGGCCGTCGGCGGCGCGCTGCCGGGCGAAAGTCGAACGCACGCCCGACGGGCCGGTCATCCAGATTTCCAGGTCGCCGATGAAGTTCGTCTCGATGTTGAGGATCAGCTCGACGGTCTCGATGCGGATGTTCTGGTCGATGTGGACCACCACGTCGACGCCGGTGCTGTCGCCGTCGGGGATCGGCAGATCGAGCGGCACGACGCCGGTATCGACCACCAGCTCGTGTGGCACGTTGATCCACTGCTGGGCCAGCGCTACCGCGGCGCCGGCGTCGACGGCGCCGAAGCCGTAGTGCTCGTTGACCGCCAGCCCGCCGCCGTTGACGACCCAGGCCGGGTGGTTGGGATCGTTCTTGCGGGCCGAGTGGATCAGCACGTGCTGCACGTCGCGCCAGGTCAGCCCGGGATTGGCCTCGAGCATCAGAGCCACCACGCCGGCCGCCAGCGGCGAGGCCGCGCTGGTGCCCCCGAAGCTCGAGGTCCAGCCGCTGTTGGAGGTGGTGGTGTAGATGCCGCGGACGTTGCCGCTGGAGTGCGCCACCACCAGCATCGAGGAGCCGCGTTCGTTGTAGCCGGCGCGCACGTCCTGGTCGCCGATGGCGCCCACCGCGATGGTGTAGCGGCTGGAGACGAAGGGGTCGTAGTCGACGCGGTCGTTGGCCGCGCCGCCGTTGCCGGCCGCCCAGACGTAGACTTCACCCAGGCCGCCCCGGCCGGTTCTCACCCCGTCTTCGATCGCCGCCCGGATGACCGAGGGCATGGTGTGGGCGTAGGCGTTGTCTGCCGGCCCCCACGAGTTGCTCTTGATGTCGTTGAGATCGTTGCGATAGCTCAGCGCATCGGCGGTTTCCTGATCGGTGCCGAATATCTGGCTCGACAGCCAGGCACCGTAGGCCACGCCGACACCCATGACGTCGTTGTAGGCCACGGCGGCCGCGACGCCGGCGCAACTGGTGGCGTGGCTGCTGATGTAGGTGCCGGTCATCGAGGCTGCGGAGAGGAAATTGGCCGCCAGGTCGGGATGGTTGTGCTGCCAGGCGTCCTCGACGATGCCGATCACCACGCCCCGTCCGGTGATGCCCAGGTTCCAGGCGGCCTCGGCGTTGACGTCGAACAGTGGGTCGAGGTCGTTCTTGAGATGCCACTGGAGATAGAACCGCGGGTCGTCGGGCAGCGACCGCAGCTTCCAGGGCCGGCGCAGGTCGAGCCCTGCTTCTTCGACGCCCGGCTGGCCCAGCAGGTCGTTGGCCAGCGCCAGTGCCTCGCGCACCGAGGCCGTCTCGACGCTCCAGTAGCCCCGGCCGGCCAGCAACGGCCGTACGCCGGCCACGCCACGCCGCGCTGCCAGGTTTGCGAGCAGGGCCGCGTCGCGGGTCTTGACGATCACGCGGCTGGTCAGCTCGTGTCGCGTGGCGCTCAGGGCGGCGACCGGATCGTAGTTGCCCAGCTTGGGCGCCCGGTGCACCACCCAGGCTTCGCTGCGGCGCAGGTCGGGGTCGCTGACCAGGAACTTCATCAGGCCGGTGGTGGTGGGGACGTCGAGGCGCGCGGCGCCTGGCGGCGGGTCGGTCGGCGGAGTCGTCTGCGGCCGCGGATCGCCGGCCAATGCGACGCTGATCAGGCCGGCCGTCGAGCAGACTATGAGTATGTTACGCAAGAAGTTGCGAACGCAGGACATGGGCTTGCTCCGCTCCTTTCGACCCCTGCCGGCCACCCCGGTGTACATTCATCCTATGGCGCCGGCGCCGGCGTGGTCAACGAAAGGCCACCTGGGCCCGATAACACGCGCGGCGCAGCGGCCCGTCAGTGCCCGGCCCCGGCCTGCTCCTGCTGCCCGAGCCAGTTGCGCAGATACTCGAACGGATCGTCGGCGGCGCGGGCCGCAGCGCGGTAGACCGCCAGCGCCGCCGACCAGTCGCGTCCGGTGGCCTCGAAGACCTCGGCGAAGACATCCAGGTCGAGGTTGTAACGGTGGTGAGCCAGCACCCAGGCGTTGTTGGTCGGCAGTTCCGCATAACCGGCGAACGAGTCGGGGTAGCTCAGCGTCGGCAGGATCTCGTCCGTGAAACGCTGCCGGGCCGCGGCGAAAATGGCCTCGCGGCCGGCGATCAGCTCGTCCGAGGAAAGCGGCTGGCCGTAGTAGTCGCGCAAACGCTGGTACAAATCCGCCAGAAACGCGTTGACCGCGTCCAGGTCGGCGTAGTAGAGCCGGGCGGTTTCGGCCCAGCCCGATTCGGGGCCGAACTCCTGCTCGAGGAACTCGACCGCGCCGCGCCGGCCGACGAAGGTCGCCAGCGATTCGTTGAAGACGGCGTGATTGGTCCGCCAGATCGTATTGTGCAGCAGCTCGTGGATGACGGTCTCGACCAGCGACAGCTTGCCGCGCCGCAACATGGTCGAGCGCACCGGATCCTCGAAGACCCCCAGCGTGCTGTAGGCGTCCAGCTCGTAGCTCAGCGTGTCATAGCCCTGGGCGGTCAGCCGGGCCTCGAACCGCTCGAGGTAGTCGTGGTCGAAGAACGCCAGGTAGGGCACCTCGCCCAGAAACGGGAACCACCAGGTCTTGGCCTCGAGCCGGTCGCGGCGGGCGGCCGAGAGGTTCCAGGCCAGCGGGTCGCCGGAAGTGTCATAGAAGGTGGTATACGAGTCGCCAACGCGCAGGCCGATGTGTTGCGCCGCCCAGTCGCGGGCGCGCACCAGCAGGCGCAGCTTTTCCTCCTGCTCGGCGGTCAGCCGCCCCGAGGCGAGCACGTCGTCGATCGGCTCCACGTTGCCCACGATGCGCAACTGTCCCTGCACCACGTGGCCGACGTACGCAAAGCCGTCGCAACCCACGACGGCGCTCAGCAACGGGACCGACAGGCTCATCAATGTGTGCGCTGTTCTCGATGTGTTCATGGCCGCACATGTTATCGTCAAATCGCCCCGTGCGTCGCACAACCCTTGCGGGCCGCGCCGGGCGACCTAGACTGCCCCGAATACGGGGCAGGTTCCGGGGAACGGACGCGATGATCCGCGAGCTGATCGACATCGCCGTGCTCGAAGACTTTCTCAGCGGGCTGTCGGCCGCGTCCGGCCTGCAGACGGCGGTGTTCAGCCCGCGCGGGCGGCTGATCTGCGCCTGTCCCGGCGGCCAGGAGCCGCGCAGCGGTCCGCGGCTCGAGCGGCTTCCCCAACGGCTGGCGATGACCAAGCTGCTGCCGGCCCACGAGCCGCCGGCCAACGTCGCCGTCATCGAGCAGGAGGGGCTGGCCTGGCTGGTGGTGCCGGTCTACATCAACCAGAAGGTCGGCGGTTTCGTCGCTCTGGGGCCGTTTCGCAGCGACGATCCGGTCCAGACGCCGACCGACGAGCTGGACGACACGCTCGCCTGGCCCCCGCGGCTCGAACGCCGGGGCGACACGCTGCCGGTGGTGTTGGGGCGCTGGGCGTCGCGCCTGCTGGCGGCCTGGTGCCTGAACGAAGCCCGCCTCGACGTGGCCGCCGAGGAACTGGCCCTGCTGGGCGACATCGGCGAGCTGCTCAGCGGCGAGCAGGACCTGCAGACCGTGCTCGACCACATCGTCGAGCGCACCGCCAGGGTGATGAACCTCAAGTATTGCAGCCTGCGGCTCTACGACCCGGCCACCGACAAGCTCACCGTGCGGGCCGGCTACAACGTCAGCGAGCGCTACCACGATGAGCTGACGCTGCTGCGCAGCGAAAACCCCATCGACGATCAGGCCCTGCGCGGCGAGCTGGTCTACATCGAGGATGCCCGCACCGACCCGCGCGTGCGCTTCGACGAGGCCAAGCGGCTCAATGTGGTCAGCGGCCTGGTGGCCGGCATGATCTATCGCGGCGAGCCGGTGGGCGTGCTGCGGGTCTACGCCGATCACCGCAAGCGCTTCCGCAGCCAGCAGCGCAAACTGCTGCGGGCCGTGGCGGCCCAGGCGGCGGTGGCGGTGGTCAACAGCCGGCTGTTCAGCGAGCGCCTGCGCAGCGCGCTGCTCGAACGCCAGCTCAAGACCGCCGGCGCCGTGCAGGAGCGCATGACCCGCCAGCCGCCGCCGGAACATCCCCGCGTGCAGTCGGCGCGGGTCTTCGAACCCAGCTCGCACGTGGGCGGCGATTTCTGCGACATATTCGCGCTTTCCGACGGTCGACTGGCGGCGGTGGTCGGCGACGTGGTGGGCCACGGCATGCCGGCGGCGCTGCTGATGGCCTCGGCCCGGGCCGCGTTGCGCTCGGCGGCCCGCTATTGCAGCGACCTGGGTCGGCTCGCCGCCCAGCTCAACGCCCATATCCTGGCCGAGACTGCCAGCAGCGAGTTCGTGACGATGCTGCTGGTGACGGTCGACGCGCGCGGCCGCGAGCTGCGCTTCGTCAACGCCGGGCACGAGCCGCTGATTCTGCTGCGCGAGCGGCGCATCCGCCAGCCGGGGGCCGGCGATCTCCCGCTGGGCATCGAGCCGGGCGAGACGTACCACGAGCACGTGCTCGCGCTGAGCCCCGGCGACTTCGTGCTGCTCTACACCGACGGGCTGATCGAGGCCGCCAACTACGACGAGGAGATGTTCGGCCGCGGGCGGCTGGCCAAGGCCCTGCGAGAGGTCGACACCGGCAATCCCGACTTCGCCCTGGGCGCCATCCTGTGGGAGGTCAAGCGTTTCACCGGCCTGGCCGAGCAGAGCGACGATATCACCATGGTGGGCCTGAAGATTCGCTGATCGGTGGTTGACACGCCGCGCCCGACGGGCAACACTAGACCCCGCCAGACAACCAACGAAATGCCGCAACCTTGAGTGAGGTGGGTGTATGCGCAAGAGCGTGCTACTCGGTGTGCTGATCGGTTTGTCGCTGGTGGTCGCCGGCTGCGGCCCGGGCGTGGTCAAGACCCAGGCCGAACGCCGCAATACTTACCGCCAGGCCTTCGACATGGATATGCGTCAGCTCGTCGACGACTGGGACACGCTCTGGCTGGTGGAGCGGCAGAGCCGCCTCACACGCTGGCAAGTCCGTTAATCGCAAGCACTTGCGGGCTCAGGCCCGCTGGCTGAGAACTTGTCGGGCCGCGCTGCCGGCTGCAGCGGCGCGGCCCGTCGCCATTGGCACCTGCGGCTCCGCACTAACCCGCCTGGCATCCCGCACTCCACCAGCGCAGAACCTGCGCCGCTCGCCGCCCGCGAGTCCCCGAACCGCGACCGGTGCCCGCCGGCCGCCGACCGGGCGGCACTCCGCCGATCTGCCCGGAGGCCACCGGCCCCTGCAAGCCCGGGGCCGTGCCGGGTTCCGGGCATGATCCGGGCTGGACTGACCCCCGCGAAGCGCCGATAGCTCACATTGTCGGGTCGAGGCGGCGCAGAACACCTCGTGCGCCACGACCTCCCCCGCGCGGTGTGCAACCATTTGTTCAATCCGGTCCGACAGATAGATGGAGATTCCCCATGTCCCAGGCAATGCGACTTGGCCTCTCGGCTCTGGTTCTCGCCGGCCTCCTGCTTACCCTCAACGGATGCAATCCCGATATCAGCTCGCTGTCCGACGTCACCGGCATCGACTCGGGCGACGGTTCCGACGTGACCAACACCGACGGCAGTGACACCAGCGGAGACCAGGACGGCGCCGGCATCGACGGCGGCACGTCCAACGAAGGACTGTCCATCCAGGGGCGCATCGTCGCCCCGGCCACCGCCAAGGCCCGCCGGAGCTGGCAGGCGGCCGATGCCAGCTTCACCGTCGCCGCCCAGAGCGTCGAGACCAGGGAGATCTACTCCGCCCAGACCGACCCCAACGGCCTGTTCGAGCTGCCGATTCCGGCGGACGAGCAGGGCCACGGCTTCGTGGTGGCGATCCTCGACCCCAACGGCCGCCCGCTCGGGCCGGTCGTGCTCGAGCAGTCCGGCGACGAGGGGCACATCGCCGCCGACCTCGATGGGCCGCTCTCGCTGGGCGAAGTCGACCTGCCTGACGATCCGACCTCCGCTCCGATCCAGCCCGGCAAGGGCTTCAATGGTCAGGACATGGTCGCCGCTGACGTGACCGCGCGGCTCGACGACGCGGGCGTGCCGGTGGGTGTGCCGAGCCTCGGCAAGGGTGCCCTGGCCCAGGGTACGCCCAGCGACGATCCGCGCCAGGCCCTCGACCGCGACCGGGACGGCCTGCCCGATTTCATCGACGCGGACAACGACGGCGACGGTACGGTGGACGACTTCGACGACGACGCGGGTGACGACGCCGGCGTGACGGACGGTTTCCGCCTCAACTTCTTCATGAATCTCAAGGTCGCCGAGCAGGACGCGGACACCTTCTACAGCGGCACGACCGCCGACCGCGAAGGCGCCATCGCCAACACCACGGTCATCACCTTCGAAGTGGTCGAGGACCCCGGCCACACGCCCGCGATCACCGCGGTGGAGGCGCTCGAGCACCCCGGGCCGTCGTATATGAGTTCGATGACCGTGCTCGGCACGGGCAGCCTGTGGTCGGATTCGGGTTATGCCTTCGACGACGCCGGCGACCGCTTCCAGGCGTTCGTCCTGCCCAACACCACGATCAGCGCTGGTGACATGTTCGTGATCCAGGTTCACTTCGACGACGGCAGCGCGCAGACCTGCTGGAGCATGATCAACTACGTCTTCACCAACATTCCGCGCCTGATCCAGTACGGGGACAGCGGTGCGTTGACGGAGTTTGCACCCGGTTCCGGGATCCAGTTCGACGGCAGCCAGGATCTCGTGCTCGAGTTCCAGCCCCCGACGGACGATACCGGCGCCTACATCACCGGCCTCGACTACTTCTTCGAGATCTTCTACATCGCCGGCACCAGCCAGCTCGACGTGGACGGTTCGGCTACGTGGTCGAGCCCGCCGGCGGGCTTCGATGCGGGCCGCCAGGTCTACGAGGTCTCGGCCAGCGCGCTGGGCAGCCTGTCGGCCGACAACACCTACACGGTGACGCTGCCCAAGGAGATGTTCCCTGATACGGTGACGCTCTCCGACGGCTCTACCGCGACCGTCACCGAGTACAAGATCGACATCGCCGCCCAGAAAAACGGCAACAACGCGGCCCTGATGATCATGGCCACCAAGAAGTAGCGTCACGGCCCCTCCCTCTCGGACAGGGGGCGCAGCCGCAGGCGCCAGCGAAACCCCGACGACGGGCCGCGAGGCCGGTCGCCGGGGTTTGCTGACGGGAAGCGGGAGCAGCGTATCAGTGGCAGATGTTTTCCCAGTTGGCCATGATCAGCGACAGGTCCGTCAGGTCGGTGTCGCCGTCGCCGTCGAGGTCGCCGCTGCCGTCGACGGCGTAGCCGGAGAGCAGTATGGACAGGTCGCTGAGGAACACCCCGCCGTCGCAATTGAGGTCGCCGAGGCACACGCCGCCCGGCGGCTCGATGATGGTGTTGACGGCGTAGGCGTCGATCGGCTCATCGCCGACCAGCACGCGCAGGCGGGTGGTGTAGACGCCCGGTACGCGGCCGCAGGTTTCCCAGACGCCCAGCTCGCCGCCGGGGGGGACTTCGTGCAGGCCGTAGGCGATGGGGGTCCAGACGGTCGGCTCATGGCCGCCGCCCCAGTCCAGTTCGTAGCCCACGATTTCGACGCCGCTCTGCGGACCGGGCAGCAGCTCGGCCGTGCCGCGGATCACCACCGTCTCGCCGCTGGTGGCCGAGACCGGCTCGATCTCCGCCCGCACGATGTTGGCGGCGTCCAGGGCCTGGGGCTGCCCGACGGTGGCCGTGTTGACCAGCAGCAGCGTGCCGTTGTCGCGGGCGATGGTACGCTGGTCCAGCAGGGCAGTGTTGGCGGCGACGATCACCGCCTGTCCGCCGGCCAGCGTCTGCGAGAGGTTGGTGCTGCGGAAGAGCACGATCTGGCCCTCGTCGTTGGCGAAGATGTGGCCGCCGGCGCCGTCGCAGAGTGACTCGATCACCTCGGCCTGCCCCTGCTGTTCGACGCCGATCTCGCCGAAGACGCAGGAGCGCAGTGTCAGGTGCGTCTGGCCCTGGACGTAGTAGTTCCAGGCGCCGACGCGGGTGTTGACGAAGTGCAGGTTCACGTCGCCCCACTGGAACTGTCGATCGACCAGGGTGACGTGGTTGCTCAGCCCCGCGACTTCGACCTGGTCGTCACGCTCGAAGATCACGCCGCTGACCAGCAGCTCGCTGTCGCGATAAATTGCCCTGGAGCCGCTGCGGGCCATGCTGGCCCAGTTGACGTTGGTGCAGTTGATCATCTGGAAGGTATACGGAATGCCGCTGGCCCAGGGGGTGGTGGGGTCGATAGAGAACCCGGCCACGTCGCCGGGCGGCGGCAGGGTTACGTCCACCGTGGCCCCGTCGGGCAGCGTCAGCCAGAACAGCACCGAATCGCAGCCGCTGATCAGCAGTTGGTTGGCGCCCATCTGGAGAAACTCGCCGGCGTTGGTGCAGTCGGTCAGCGTGGCGCTGGCAGTGTCATGCAGTCCCCAGGTGATGAATCCCGGGTCGACCACCACGCGCTCGAAGTAGGCCTGGGCCGACTCGGCCAGGACGAACGTGCAGCTCTGATAGTTGCTGTCCACCACCGCGTCTGCCAGGTAGACCGTAGCCCGGCCCAGGGCCATCACCGCGCTGGCATAGGAGTAGGGTTGCGGAAAACGCAGGCCGGCCTGCTGGATGCCCAGGGCGGCATCGTCGAGCAGGACGACGTTGCCGGCAACCGTCAGCACGGCGTCGTTGACGACCAGCAGCCGTCCGTGATTGACCAGGTAGATGTCGCCGTCGACGTAAGTGTCGGTGTCGATAACGGCCAGTTCGTTGGGGTCGGCGGCCCCGATGTACCAGTCTCCGGCCAGTGTGGTACCAGTCAGGCACAACGCCGCCAGCCCCGCGCTCAGCAGCCTTCGCATGGGTTCTCCTTTCGTTCGTCACGCGTTGGTCGACCCGTTCCCAAGGCTGGTATTCGAGGGGTGACCGGGTTTATTTCCCGTTTGATTCCAGGCAGGGCGGCGGCGTTCGATGCGGCTTCAGGGCCCGGTAATGTCCCTGCCGTAGTTGGCCAGCAACGCCATCAGGTCGTCGTGGTCCGCGTCGCCGTCGGCGTCGAGGTCGGCGGCGCGGTCGCCGCGGCGTCCGGCGGTGAACCACTGAGCCAGGTCGGCCAGGTCGACGCGCCCGTCGTGGTCGAGGTCGCCTGACAGACCCAGGTAGAACGAACAGGCCACCTCTCCGTTCGGCCCGTCGCCTGGCAGGCGGGACCGCACGTAGTCGACCCGCACGCGCTCGGAGTCGACGCTCACTTCCACGTGTCCGGAGTTGGGCAGGATCGTGCCGAAGCTGTAGCCGGATTGCGGCAGGAAGCCGTAGGAATACTCGGCGTCGCCCGGCTGGGGGCACGTCAGGTAAACGATTCCGTCCAGCTCCTGCTTGGCGAAAAGGTGGTCGTGGCCGTGGAACACCACATCTACGCCCGCGAACTGCTCCAGCAGTAGCAGCAGATCGGGATGAATATCGGCTCGCGCCGTCAGGCGCCTGGCCCGCGGGTCCGCTTCCGCCGCGGGCGGCGGCGCACTAAACTTTCACGAAGCGTGGGATTCCGCCAGAGAGTTCGGCCCAAGTCGGGCAGCTCCGTTCGGGCCGCGGCCTGCACCGCGGCGGTTGCGGCCAGAGAGACCATGAGGATCAACATCCCCAACCAGATCACGCTCGGCAGACTGGCGCTGGCGCTGGTCTTCTTCGGGCTGCTGAGCTTCTACCGCCCGAACAGCCCGCGCGCCGACGTGCTGCTCGAGATCGCGTTCTGGGTTTTCCTGGTTGCCGTGCTGTCCGACATCGTCGACGGCTACCTGGCCCGCACCTGGCAACAGGTGACCTCCTTCGGCCGCATCTGCGATCCGGTGGTCGACAAGGTCATCGTGTGCGGGGCTTTCATATTCTTTGCCAGCGACCTGTTCTACGACCCCAACAGCGGCCGCAACATCACCGGTGTCGAGCCGTGGATGGTGGTGCTGATCCTGCTGCGCGAGCTGCTGGTCTCGGCGATTCGCAGCTTCAGCGAAGCCGGCGGCAGCAGCTTCGCGGCCAACTGGGTCGGCAAGGCCAAGATGTTCGTCCAGTCGGCCTCGGTGTGCGTCATCCTGGGCGTGCTGGCGTGGTATCCCGAGACGCTGGCGTGGCTGCGAATCGCCTGCGTGTGGTTGACCGTCGGCGTAACGGCCTTGTCCACAATATCTTATGTCAGCCGCGCCCGGCGCTTCGTGCTCTCGGCCGACGCCCTGGGGGCCAGCGGCGCCCGTTCGACCGACGAGCCGGAGAGGCGCCCGTGAGCCGGCCGCACCTGCTGCGCGAGGCCTGCATCACCGTGCTCGGGACCGGGCACCTGCGGCCCGCGCCGGGAACCTGGGGCTCGGCGGCGGCGGCGGGGCTGTTCGTGCTGCTGTGGTGGCTGCTCGAGCGCTTCTCCGCCCCGGCCCACCTGATCGACGCCCTGGTGATCGTCGGCATCGCGCTGGCCTCGTGGCTGTCCGGACTGTGGGGCCAGTGGGCCATCGACCGCTGGGAGCGCAAAGACCCCCGCCAATTCGTGCTCGACGAATTCGCCGGCCAGTGGGTGGCGCTGCTGTGGCTGCCGGCGGCGGCGCAGACGGGCTGGCTCGGCCTGGCGGCGGTCGTGTGCGGCCAGTTCGTCCTGTTTCGGGTCATGGACATCATCAAACCTCCCCCGGCCCGTCAGCTCGAATCGTTGCCGGCCGGCTGGGGCGTGTTGTGCGACGACCTGGTGGCCGGCCTCTACGCGCTGCTGGTGGGGCAACTGGCCTGGCGCTGGCTGCCGCTGGCGAGCTGGCTGGGCCTGGGCTGAAACCGCGGCCGGCCGCCGCCGCGGCCCGTGAGGTAGCAAGTGGGACAGTACCTGCAATCCGTCATAATGGGCGTGATCGAGGGGCTGACCGAGTTCCTGCCCATCTCGAGCACCGGCCACATGATCATCGCGCAGCCGCTGCTGGGCATCGACCCCCAGGAGCCCACCTGGCGCGTGTTTCTCTACGTGAGCCAACTGGGAGCGATCCTGGCGGTGGTGGTCTACTTCTGGCGCGATCTGCTGCGCCGGGTGCTGAGCCGGCCGGCCGGCGGATGGCACCAACATCTGCTGGTCAAGCTGGGCGTGGCGATGGTGCCGACCGTGCTCCTGGGGCTGCTGCTCAACGACTTCATGGAGGCGCACTTCGAGAACCCGCGTACCGGGCCGCCGGCCACCGCCGCCGCCCTGATAGTAGGGGCCGGGGCGATTCTGTTTATCGACCGGCGTTGGCGCACGGGGCCGATCGAGAGCATCGACCAGGTCAACCTGCGCCAGGCCCTGCTGGTGGGGCTGATCCAGTGCCTGGCGATGTGGCCCGGCACTTCGCGCTCGGCCGCTACCATTATGGGTGGCATGGTGCTGGGCATGCGGCCGCGCGTGGCGACCGAGTTCTCGTTCTATCTCGCGATTCCAACCATGCTGGCCGCCGGCGGCTATCGTCTGCTCAAATACCACGGGGACCTGACGCGCGAGAACGCCGCCGTCGTGGGGCTGGGCACCGCGGTGGCCTTCGGCGTAGCGCTGGCGGTGGTGGCCATGTTCATGCAATATGTCCGCAAGCGGCGCTTCACGCCGTTTGCGATCTACCGCGTGGCGCTGGGCCTGGCCGTGCTGGCGTGGTACTACACCCGCGGCGGATGAGAACGGCGGGGCGAAGGCGGCCGGCGCGGCTGTCGGCGCCCGGCGCGGGTACTGCGAAAATCCCCTACCTGGCAGGGAGGGGCCAGGGGGAGGGTCGAGCCTGCAAGTGACGAAGGGCTGCGAATGAAGAAGGGCAAATGCCGAATGGCGAGTTGTCGTTGCGCACTGGCAAGCTGGCGCTTGCCCATGGCAATCGAGGTGGCTGTCCGTCGGCGGCGCGCATTCGCCGGCTCCGACCCCCCTGTAAGTCCCCCCTGGGAGGGGGGACGATGGGCTGCGGTGCCGGCTTGTGTTCACATGGGCAAGCGGGGCTGGCCTGTAATCGCCTGCACCCCAGGCGTCCTGGCGGTTTGAATGGCAGCTAACGGCGAAAACGAGGCCCTGGCAGCGTTCCTGCACCGCGTCTGGCGGCAGGACGTCGAGCCGCTGCTGCGCGACCAGCGGGCCGAGCAACGCCGTAAGGCCGCCGCAGTGGGCGGCAAGGTGGCGGCGGCGGGCGGTCTGCTGCTCGATACGCTGCTGCGGCTGCGCGGGCGTCCCTTCACACGGGCCATGTCGGTGCTGGGAACCAGCTTCGGAGCCATGCTGCCGGACGTATGGGACTGGCAGTGGTTCCGCAGCGCCGAGCGCGGCCAGCAGGAGCAGATCGCCGAGCAGATCCGTCGGCGGGCAGCCAGCCTCGAAGATCTCGAAGCTCTGGCCCTGTTCGGGCTGGACGGCTCGGCGAATTTCGAGCAGCTCAAGACGGCCTGGCGGCGCGTGTCGCTGCGCTGGCATCCCGACCGGGCGCCCGACCAGGCGGCCCGGGCCGAGTATCACGCCCGGTTCGTGGCCTACCAGGGAGCCTACGAGCGGCTGCGGGGCGCCTACGAGGCCGGCCGGTTGCCGATCGAGCGGCCGGCGGCCGGGCCGCGTTCGTCGGCCTGAACCTGCTGGTGTGATTACTGCTGGTCGGTGGGCTTGTAGTAGTGGCCCTGAAACTGCTCGGCCGGGTACTTGAGGGCGTTCTTGCGCATCTTCTGCTCGATCGCCGCCGCCAGATCTATATCGAGCGTGATCGCCAGCGCCAGCGTGAAGCAGGCGATGTCGGCCACTTCGTCGGTGACTCGTGCCCGCAGGTCGGGATCGGCCAGCAGCTCGTCCAGCTCCTCGCTGCGGGCCCACTGGAAGTGCTCCATCAGCTCGGCGGCCTCGATGGCGACGGCCATCGAGAGGTTCTTGGCGTCGTGATACTTCTCCCAGCGGCGCTGGGCGACGAACTCGGTGACCAGGCGGCGCAGCTCGCTGATGGTGGTCTGATTGTCGTTCATGGGGTTTGCCTCGCGCTGTAGACGGCGCGATTGTAGGGTCTCGGGCGCCGGCCAACCACCTGCCCGTGGCCGGGCGATCGAGCGCCGCCTGGCTGCCATTTCGTCGGCGCCGCCGCTATAGTGCAGCGCGCCGGAACGCAAAGGACCGTCGAAAGCGAGGTGGGCCATGTCGCTGCTGGTTACAGGATCGATCGGAATCGACACGGTTGAGACGCCCCACGGCAGGGCCGAAAACGTGCTGGGCGGCTCGAGCATCTATTTCTCGCTGGCCGGCTCGCTGTTCACTCCGGTGCGCCTGGTGGGCGTGGTGGGCGACGATTTCGACCCGCAGTGGCTCAAGCCGCTCCAGGACCGCGGGATCGACACGCGCGGCGTCGAGATCAGGTCCGGCAGCAAGACCTTCCGCTGGCACGGCAAGTACACCGGCAGCATGAACGAGGCCCAGACGCTGGGAGTCGAGCTGAACGTGCTGGCCGAGCGCGGAGCCACCATTCCTCCGGAGTTCGCCGACAGCGACTACGTCTTTCTGGCCAACACGCACCCCGCGATCCAGCGTGACTTCGCGCGGCAGTTCCCCGACGCCGACCTGGTGGTGGCCGACACCATGAACCTGTGGATCGAGAATGAGCCGGACGAATTGCGGCGGCTGCTGGCGGTGGTCGACGGGCTGGTGCTCAACGAGGGCGAGGCCCGGCTGCTGACCGGACACCAGAACCTGGTGGTCGCCGGGCTGGAGATCCTCAAGCTCGGGCCGCGGTTCGTGATCATCAAGAAGGGCGAGCACGGCAGCCTGCTGGTCTCACACGACGACCTGTGCGTCATTCCGGCTTATCCCACGCAGCGGACCATCGATCCCACCGGCTGCGGCGACACCTTCGCCGGCGCGATGATGGGCTATCTGGCGGCCCGGCAGAGCACGTCGCCGGAGACGTTGCGGGCGGCGATGGCCCGCGGTTCGGTGGTGGCCTCGTTCGTGATCGAGGCTTTCTCGGTCGACGCGCTGCAAAGGGTCACGGCTGCCGACGTCGAGCAGCGGCTCGAAGAACTCAAGCGCATCGCGCGTTTCGACTGAGAGCCGCTCGGCGGCGTTCTTGTCAGGCCCTCAGCGTCGGGCTAGCATCCTCAGCGGGCGACGGACGGACAGTCGCCTCGGCTACCCTGTGTGGGGCCGTCGAGCAGCGACGGTGTGGGCACCAACGGCGAGCAGATGGACACAAAGCGCGGTCAGGGCGGCAGGGCCGGCGGTTCGACGCCGATGTGGCTGGCGGTGGTGCTGCTGGCGCTGATTGCGGGGATTCTGCTGGGTCGTGGCGGCGAAGGGCGGCAGGCGGTGGCCCAGACGCCGCCGTTGGCCGGAGCGCGGGGCGTTTACGCTTTTGCCGGCCAGATCGACCGCAACACTTTCGGGCTGTTCATGCTCGACATCGAGCAGGGTACAATATGGTGCTACGAGCTGGAGACGGTCGACGGGGTGAGAAAGCTCCGGCTGGTGGCCGGCCGTAGCTGGTTGTATGATCGGTACTTGCGTGATTTCAACTGCGCGTCGCCCAGCTATCGGGAGGTGCAGGACCTGGTGTCGCTCCAGCGCCGACAGGCCCTCAGCGAGCAACGCCGGGAACCTTCCGCGGAGGACAAAAAGCCCGAGTAGCGACAGCACACGCACCGGGCGGCCTGGTTTGAAGAAGTCGGCACTGCGCCCGTAAGAGGAGCGGAACATGGCCAAAGCGTTTTACTCGATGGAAGAGGTTTGCGAGCTGCTGGGCAAGACCGAGGACGAAATCAAGGCCCTGGTGCGCGACGGCAAACTGCGCGAGTTCCGCGACGCGGGCAAGGTCTTTTTCAAAGCCGACCAGATCGACGAGCTGCGCGGCGTCTCGGGCGGCGCAGAGGACTCCGGCGAGATCATGCTCGAACCGGTCGCCGAGGAGCCGGCCGCGGGCGGCACCGAGCCGGAGCTGCCGTCGCTGGCCGATTCGGAAGGCACCAGCATGCTCGGACTGGAACCGCTGGATGAGGGCGAAGAGTCGTCCAAGGGCAAGAGCACCGTCATCAGCACCAGCGGCATCGGTGTCTTCGACGACGACGAGCTGGAAATCGACGCCGACCCGATGGCCGAGACGCAGATCACCGCCAGCCCCGGCGAAGACCAGGTTTCGCTCGAGGGCACCGGCAGCGGCTCAGGGCTGCTCGATCTGACCCACGAGCCCGACGATACCAAGCTGGGCGCCGAGCTGCTCGACGAGATCTACCCCGGCGAGGAAGAAATCGCCGAGGCGCCGGTGGCCGCGGCCGAGGAAGCGGTCGAGGAGGCCGAGGCGGTCGAAGAGGCCGAGGAAGCCGAGGAAGCCGAGGCCGTCGAGGAGGTCGCCGCCGCCCCGGCGGTGCAGGAGGTCGCTCCGGTCGGGGCCTATGCAGTGGCCGCCGACCCGTCGGAAGGGCTGTTCGCCGGCATGCTGGTCGGTTCGCTGATCCTGCTGGTGGTGGCCGGGAGCATCGGCGGCGCGGTGCTGCAAGGTTTCTTCCCGGACTATGGCCAGCTCATCAGCAACAACTTCTGGTTCCTGCTGGGCGGGGCGGCGGGCGTGGTGATCCTCTCGCTGCTGATCGGCTGGGTGATCGGCCGCGCCACGACACCCAAGACGAGCTGAGCAGCCGTCCACCGGAACCAACCCGCAGCGACTCCCGTCTCCGCGGCCAGCCAACGCAGGCTGGCCGTTTTTTGCTTACCGCTGTGTCGCCGGCGCGGGCAGCAGCTCGCCGTGGGGGTCGTAGGCCGGGGCGAGCAGGTAGCGCCCATCGCTGGCCGGCAGGCCGCGCTGGGCAGCCGAACGGCCGGCCAGCAGGCCCGCCAGGTCGCGCAGCACGGTCGGACTGCGGGCGTAGTAGACGTGACCCACGGCCCCGTGGTCGACCGCGGTGGCGTCGATGGTCTCGCAGTTGGCCAGCCAGGCCGCCTGCTGGTTCAGCGGGCCGGTCTGGCCCAGGCGCGTGTACTTGTGCAGCAGGCGCGAGCCGCCCAGCGCCAGGTCGGCGGTCGAGACGTACAGCGTCAGGCGCCGGGTCGAACGCGACAGCCAGTCGGCGTAGTCGCGCTCGAACAGCTCGGTATCGACGTCGGCGGCCGCCAGCACCACGTTCTCGAACCACGGCGGCCCGGTGGCGATCCGGCGCAACGACAGTTCGCGGACCGCCCGGGCCAGCGTACGGGCGCCCATGCTGTGGGCCAGGATGTGAATGCGTTTGGCTCCGCCGTGCTCTATCAGCAGTTGCAGAAAGTCGCGCAGGTGGGGGATGGTCCATTCGGCGTTGCCGCCGTCGATCAGATAACCCAGCAGCCACGCTTCCGACGGCCAACTGTAGCACACCGCGACGCCGGCGAAGTCGACATCGTGGGCGATCTGGGCGGTCAGCCGTACCGCGTCGTGGAATGACGTGTAGTAGCCATGGATGAACACCAGCACGTCGCCGCCCGGCGAGTCGCGCAGGCGGCGGTCCAGCTCGGCCACGAACTCGTCGGCTTCGAGCACGGCCGGCTGCGCCAGCAGCATGACATGGTGCCGGGGATCGGGCCACAGCAGCGGCAACGGCGTCTCCAGCCGGCCGCGCACGTGCCCGGCGGGGATGCTGACGTCGCAGGTGCCCAGATGCAGCGCGCGGTCGCGGTCGACGCCGTAGTAAAGCGCGGGCACGGGGCCGCCCACGGGCCGGCGATCAGTGGCATACATCAGGCGCACGATGCCGTAATGGGCGGTCATGTCGCCCAAGGCGGGGTGCACGTGCGGCGCGCAGGGCACGCGGGGGTAGGCCGCGCAGCCGGCCAGCAACAGCGCCAGACAAGCGGCCGACGGCAGCGAGCGACAAGCGGCGGTGCGACGCATGGGTCTCCGTCCCGGGCGCTGTCAACAGCGCCGATCATGCTGGAAATTACCAATAGAAATCCATCAACGAAAGTCCTAATATGCATTCGCGGGTACTGACCAGTGCGGTACCCGGCTGCAACGGAACGCCCTGGCCGGAGGATCAGTCATGTGTTGGCGAGCCAAGAAGCGGAATCGGCACCGGGCCGCAACGCCGGTGGACATCCTGTGGACACTGCTTTTTCTGTTACTGCTGATAACGATTCTGCTGCCTTCGCTGATGCGGGCCCGCGAGAAAGCCAAGCAGGCAGTGTGTCATGCGAACCTGCGCGCCGTGGGTATGGGCATGTTCATCTACGCCAACGACAACCGCGACTGGTTGCCGCGCCACTACTTCGAGACGCGCGAGTCCGACGCAGTGCCACCGGTACATGGCGTCCGCTGGGTGGGAACGATGGGCACCAGCGAATTCCTGAGCATTACCAAGCCCACGTCGCACAAGACCAGTCCCACCCGCAGCCATCCCAGCCGGTCGCTGTTCATGCTGGTGATCAGCGGCACGACGGTTCCCGGATCATACGTGTGCCCGAGCTCGGGTGATATCGAAGACGACCTGCGGAACCACGGGCCGGACGCCGCCGGCGGACAGGGCAGCAGTGTGGCCAGGCCCGGCGTGGACCGTTTCGATTTCGCCGGCTACGACCGGCTCAGTTACGGCTACCAGTTGCCCTTCGGCAGAGGGGGCACGCTGGCGGAAGCAGCGCAGGCACAACTGGCCCTGGCCGCCGACAAGAGCCCTTACTATGCCAAAGGCGACCCCGGCGTCGCGGGCACGCGCACCGTGCACGACCGGTTCTCCGGTCTGCAGCCCCCGGCCAGCGTCGCAGAGCTGTCGCTCGTTTCCGATTCACGCGTCTGGGACAGATACAACAGCCGCAACCACGCCGGCGAGGGCCAGAATGTGTTGTTCGCCGACGGACACGTCGGTTTTCTGCAAAGGTCCATTGTCGGCAACGACAACATTTACACTATCCAGTCCGGACACACTCGGGACGCGACCGAGACCGGGATCGTTCCCGACGCCGAGACGGCCATCGGTCCGCTGACCAGCACTGATTCGTTCCTGGTTCCGTGAGCCGCGTCGGCGGGCGTCCGGCTCGGAGCCTGCGGAGCGCTACGGACCAGGACGGTCGAGGCGGGTCTTCCCCACATCGACCGAGCGGCCCCAGGTAGCCAGCCGGCAACCTTCGAGCCAACGCGTGGCCGGCCGTGGCGGCTTTTTTTGTGGGCGGGGGCCGCTTCGCCGGGGCGGGTTCCGTGCTATAGTACGCTGTTCGAAGACCGGCCCTGCGCTCAGCGGCGGGCGGGCTTGTGGTGGACCCGCCGCCGGCGGTCGGGGTGTGCGCCGGCCGGATAAGAAAACGGCGAACCATCGGGTGCCCGCTGGGGCCGTCAGGATGCGGGTTTTGCGAGAATCGACCGGCACACTCGGGGTGTGGATCGGCGAGTCGGACGCGCTGCAGAGCGCGCCCGAGGCCATAGCGCACGCCATCCGGCGCGTGGGGCGGCCGCTGTTCGTGGTCGCGGCCGACGGCGAGCCAGCGGTCACGCACGCGGGGCAGGTGCGCCTGGGCGAGATGCCGGCCGACCGCGGGGGGCTGGCCTGCGAGGATGAGGGCGGCGGGCTGGCCCGCGACTCAGAGGGCGCCCGGCCGCTGCTGGCCTACGTGCCGGCTTTGCCGCCCGAGCGGCTCGGCGAAGCGAGCTTCCGGCAGCGCTACTCGTTGCGCTACGCTTACGTCGGCGGCGCGATGGCTCACGGCATCGCCTCGACGGCGATGGTGCGGGCCCTGGGCCAGGCGGGCATGCTGGGCTTTTTCGGTGCTGCCGGCCTGAGCCTGGAGCGCATTGCCGCCGCCATCGACGAGATTCAGGCCGCGGGCGACTTCCCGGCCGGCTTCAATCTCATTTACAACCCCGCCGAGCCGCGGCACGAGGCCGCCGTGGTCGAGCTGTATCTGCGGCGCGGCGTACGGCTGGTCAGTGCGGCGGCTTATATCGACCTGAGTCTGCCGCTGGTGCGCTACCGCGTGGCCGGCTTGCGGCGGGGGCCGGACGGGGCGGCGCTGGCCGAGAACCGGATAATCGCGAAGGTCTCGCGGGTGGAGGTGGCGCGGCGGTTTTTCAGCCCGCCGCCGGAGGCCATGGTGGCCGAACTGCTGCGCCGCGGCGAGATCACCAGCGAGCAGGCCGAGCTGGCTTCTCAGGTGCCGATGGCCGACGACCTGACAGCCGAGGCCGACTCGGGCGGCCACACCGACAATCGCCCGGCGTTGGCGTTGTTGCCGACCATGCTGGCGTTGCGCGACGAGTACCAGCGGCGCTGGGGTCCGCAGCGCCGCATTCACATCGGGGCGGCCGGGGGCATCGCTACGCCGGCTGCGGCGGCGGCGGCCTTCGCGCTGGGGGCCGGCTACGTGCTGACCGGCAGCATCAACCAGGCCTGCGTCGAATCCGGCACGTCGCCGGCGGTGCGGCGCATGCTGGCCGAGGCCCGGCAGGCCGACGTGACCATGGCGCCGGCGGCCGACATGTTCGAGATGGGCGTGCAGGTGCAGGTGCTCAAACGCGGCACGATGTTCGCCGTGCGGGCCCGCAAACTGTTCGAGCTGTATCGCGCCTGCGGCAGCCTCGACGACATTCCACCCGCCGAGCGGCAGAAGCTCGAAACTACTGTCTTCCGCCTGCCGCTCGACGAAGTGTGGCAGCAGACGCGCGCGTTCTTCATGCAGCGCGACAAAGCCCAGATCGAGCGCGCCGAGCGCGACCCCAAACACCGCATGGCCCTGGTCTTCCGCTGGTACCTGGGGCAGGCCTCGCACTGGGCCATCGCCGGCGATCCGCAGCGCGTGATGGACTATCAGGTCTGGTGCGGCCCGGCCATGGGAGCCTTCAACGAATGGGTGCGCGGCACCTGGCTCGAGCAGCCGGAGGCCCGCGACGTGGTAACCGTGGGACGCAATCTGCTGACCGGGGCGGCAGCGCTGACGCGGGCCGGCTGGCTGGCCGCCGGAGGGCTGACGCTGCCGGCCGAGGCCCGTGCGTTTGTGCCGCTTACGATCGCAGAACTCGACGAGCTGGAGCAGGCGTCTGAGCCGGTCGAACGCGGACATACAGCCGTGGCGGCCGCCGGGCGGCAGGTGGAGTCGGCATGAGCAAACAGATGCAACACGAACCGATCGCCATCGTGGGGATGGACTGCCTGCTGCCCAACTCGCAGGGGCTGCACGAATACTGGCGGACCATCCGCAACGGCGACGACGGCGTGGGCGAGGTGCCCGCCTCGCACTGGAACGTCGCCGACTATTGCACCGACGACCCGACTGTCGGCGACTACATCAAGTGCCGCCGGGGGGCCTTCATCCCACCGACCGTATTCGATCCGGTCGAGTTCGGCATCCCGCCGGCGGTGCTCGAAGCGACCGACACGGCCCAACTGCTCGGCCTGATGGTGGCCAAGCGCGCCCTGCGCGACGCCGGCTACGACAACGGCCGCGAGTTCGATCGCAGCCGCACCAGCGTCATCCTGGGGGTCACCGGCACGCAGGAGCTGGTTCTGCCGCTGGGGGCGCGGCTGGGACATCCGCTGTGGCGCCGGGCGCTGCTGGAGGCCGGGGTCGATCCGCAGGTGGCCGACGAAGTGGTGCAGCGCATCGCCGCCGGCTACGTGCAGTGGCAGGAAAGCTCGTTTCCCGGGCTGCTGGGCAACGTGGTCGCGGGCCGCATCGCCAACCGCCTCGATCTGCACGGCACCAACTGCGTGGTCGACGCGGCGTGTGCCAGCTCGCTGAGCGCGATCCACCTGGCGGCCCTCGAGCTGGCTGCCGGCCGGGCCGACATGGTCATCAGCGGCGGGGTCGACACGCTCAACGACATCTTCATGTTCATGTGTTTCCACAAGGCCCAGGCGCTCTCGCCCACCGGCGACGCCCGGCCCTTCGCGGCCGATGCCGACGCCACCGTGCTGGGCGAAGGCGTGGGCATCGTGGTGCTCAAGCGGCTCGCCGACGCGCAGCGCGACAACGACCGCATCTACGCCGTGCTCAAGGGCGTGGGCACCTCCAGCGACGGCCGCAGCCAGTCGATCTACGCGCCGCTGGCCGAGGGACAGGCCCGGGCGCTGCGCGCGGCCTATCAGCTCAGCGGGGTCGATCCGGTCACCGTCGAGCTGGTCGAAGCCCACGGCACCGGCACCAGGGTCGGCGACGTGGTCGAGTTCGAGGCCCTGCAACAGGTGTACCGCGAATCGGCTGCCAGCGGCCGCTGGTGCGCGGTCGGCTCGGTCAAGTCGCAGATCGGGCACACCAAGGCGGCCGCCGGCGCCGCCAGTCTGATCAAGGCCGTCCTGGCGCTCTATCACCGCGTGCTGCCCGGTACCATCAAGGTGACCCAGCCCAACCCCAAACTGCCGCTGGAAGACAGCCCGTTCTATATCAACACCGAGACGCGCCCCTGGCTTTCCCGGGGCGACCATCCCCGCCGGGCGGCGGTCAGCTCGTTCGGCTTCGGCGGCAGCAACTTCCACGCCGTGCTCGAAGAATACCCGCGCCAGCAGCGCGAGCCGGCCTGGGACGGTTCGGTCGAGCTGATCGCCTTCTGCGCATCCGACGGTGCCGCCTTGCGCAGCGCGCTGCAGGAGTGGCGCGCCAGCGCCGGCCGCGGCCTCTCAGGGCTCGAGCTGGCCGCGCGGGCGGCGGTTTCGCGCCAGGCCTTCGACGGCCAGGCCCGCTGCCGGCTCGTGCTGGTGCACGAGTATCACGGCGATCTGGCGGCGCTTATCGACCAGGCCCTGGCGGCCCTGGAGCGCAACGGCACCGACCAGCCGTGGCAACTGCCCAACGTCTACTTCGGCACCGGCGAGAAGCCCGGCGGACTGGTGCTGATGTTCCCGGGCCAGGGCAGTCAGTACGTGAACATGGGCCGCGAGGTGGTCTGCCAGTTTCCCGAAGCGCTGGACGCCGTGGCCGAGGCTGACGCCGAGTGTCCGCAACTGGGCCAGCGCATCTATCCGCAGCCCACTTTTTCCGACGAGCAGCGCCAGGCGCAGCAGCAGGCCCTGACGCAGACCGAGGTCACCCAGCCGGCTCTGGGGGCGGTCAGCCTGGCGATGCTGCGCGTGCTGCGGCGCTTCGGCGTCAAAGAGGACTTCACCTGCGGCCACAGTTTCGGCGAGCTGGTGGCCCTGCGGGCCGCCGGCCGCATCGGCGACCAGGCCCTGCGCAAGCTCGCCGCGTTGCGCGGCAAGCTGATGGCCGAGGCCCGCGAGGTGGCCGACGGCGCGATGCTCGCCATCCAGGCCCCGCTCGAGGAAATCGAGACGCTGCTCTGCGGCACGACCGACGAC